>JAYWIP010000021.1:0-16939 GCA_039794465.1 Nitrospira sp. | reverse complement strand
GACCCAGGAACAGAAGTGGATCATTCGTTTTCTTGACCTGAATCTAGGGTGGGTCGGTGCGGTTGCGGCGGAAGGGACCGATTGGACTATGAGGTACTGCGGCTAGGCGACAACGGGTCAGATCGGGAACCGGAATTCGGACAACTCGGCTTTGTCCACGCCCTGTTTGACCAGACCCGGAACGTCGAGATTCCGTTCAATCTTCTGGAGCACATCCAGTCTGGTTTTGGTGCTGGGATGGGGGGGCGTAAACAATTTGCAGCAGTCCTGATCTTCCTCAATGGACGTGTCGTAAGTGCCGAGGCGCCGCGCTTCGTCCATAATTTCAAGTTTGTCCATTCCGATAAGCGGTCGCAGGAGAGGCAACGCTGTCGCCTCTTCGACGACGGACAGATTTTCAGGGGTTTGCGATGCCACTTGTCCCAGGCTATCCCCGGTTACCAGCCCCCAGCAGGATTCCCTTCTCGCGAGTTCCTCTGCGATGCGCAGCATCATCCGGCGATAGAGCACCACGCGGAACGGCGCCGGGGTATTTAGCACGATCTCTCGCTGGATTTCTCCAAAGGGGATGATCGCAAGGCGTGATTCGTACTGATACGCCGTCAGGACCTGTACGAGATCGCGCACCTTCTCTTCCGATGCCCGGCTGACCAGAGGGCGGCCTGAAAAATGGACGAAAAAGGCGCGGCATCCCCGCTTGATCATGCGATAGGCGGCGACGGGCGAGTCGATGCCGCCCGAAATCAAACAGGTCACCTTCCCGCTGACGCCGACCGGCATCCCGCCGGGGCCGGGATTCTTCTCGGTTGAAAAATAGACGTCCCGGGAAAGCAATTCGAGATAGACGGTAATGTCGGGAGTTTTGAGGCTGACGGCCTTGCCCATCTGTTCGTGGATAGCCGTGCCGACGATGCGTTCCGCGTCCATCGACGTCAACGGCAAACGTTTGTCGGCGCGTTTCGCCGTCACACGAAATGTTGAAAAGGACATCGTCCTGAGTTCTTCGATCACCGCGGCGCTGAGCGCGTCAAAGTTTGGGTTGGCGAGGTCGAGAGTCACAGAATTGGCCAGTGAAAAGTTCGCGATCCCGCAGACACGGGATAGCCGTCGGCGAATCGTCTCATTGCTGGTTGTCGCCGGGGGGAGCACCCGGATGCGGCTGCGGAGATTCTCTACGTGCGTAATGCCAAGGTCCTTGAGTGCCAGCCGGATATTCTGAACCAGTCGATCCTCGAAGTAGTCGCGGTTGCGACCTTTGAGAGCCAGCTCGTGGTAGTGAACAATGGCGCAGCGCATGCTGGAGCGTAGGTTGAGGACAAGGTTAAAATGTAGGAGTCGTCATTCCGTGAGCGCTCAGCCTTAACCTCAGCCTTGGCCTGAAGCTTCCAAGAATCGCTCCGCATCGATTGCCGCCATGCATCCAGTCCCGGCGGCAGTGACGGCTTGGCGGTACGTCGAGTCCTGGACGTCTCCTGCGGCGAAGATGCCCGGCACACTGGTAGCCGTTCCGTTGTGCGTCCGGATATATCCCTTGCCATCCAGGTCGAGTTGACCGGAAAAGAGAGCCGTGTTCGGCCGATGGCCGATGGCCACAAAGACTCCGGCGCAAGGCATATCGATACGCTTCCCCGTCACGACATTCCGGAGCCGCACGCCGGTGACCACATCGGTGCCGAGGATGTCCTCCACAATGGAATTCCAAACGAAGGAAATCTTGACGTTGTTCATCGCCCGATCTTGCATGATTTTCGATGCGCGCAGCTTGTCGCGCCGATGCACAATCGAGACGGTGGTGGCAAACTTGGTCAGGAAATTCGCTTCTTCCATGGCGCTGTCGCCACCTCCGACGACGACCAATGGTTTGCCTCTAAAGAAAAACCCATCACACGTGGCGCATGTCGACACACCATGACCGGTCAATCGCATCTCGTTGGGCACTCCAATCGGAATGGCGGACGCGCCGGTGGCGATGATGACGGTCTTCGATTGAACGGTCCGGTCGCCGTCTATTGTAATGTTGAACGGGCGTGTGGCAAAGTTAACGGCGGACACATCGCCGGTGAGGAACTCTGTGCCGAATCGCTCCGCCTGCGCCCGCATGTCCTTCATCAACTCCGGCCCCATGATGCCCTTGGCGAATCCCGGGTAGTTTTCTACCTCGGTGGTGGTCGTCAGCTGCCCGCCGGATTGCCAGCCTTCAATAAGGAGGGGCGCGAGATTCGCCCGCGCGGCGTAGATCGCGGCAGTCAAGCCGGCAGGTCCTGAACCGATGATGACAACACTATACATTGCGGGAAACTTTAGCACAGGTATGTATCGGGACGATAGCAGACGGTGTTGAGGCTAGCGACTAGGTGAGGAGCTGCAACTGGTGAAATAATGTGGCTGTCACTTTGGAGAGGAGAGGTTTCTTCATTGTCCCATCTAGCACATAGTCTGCCCGTGCAACTTTTTTGGCCAACGGCAGCTGACTGTTGATGCGCCGGATGGCCTCGGTACGGGTGAGGCCGTTCCGCTTCCTAAGGCGGGCGATTTGGGTTTCCCGGTCGGCCGTGACGACGATGGTCTTATCCACTCGCTTGTCGATTCCGGCCTCGAAGAGCAGTGGCACATCGTAGATCACGACGGCGTGGGGGTTGTTCATGGCGGCGGCTCTCATCAGACGCATCTGTTCCCGGGCGACGCGGGGATGGATAATCTGTTCCAGCCGCCGCCGCTTGGCCTTGTTGCGAAATACGATGGCACCAACCGCCTGGCGATTGAGGCTGCGATCGGCGTTGAGAATGTCAGGGCCGAACTCCTTCACGATCTCGCGCCACGCCGGTTTGCCTGGCCGGACAACCTCTCGTGCCAAATCATCGGCATCGATGATGATGGCGCCACATTGTCCAAACATTCTTGCGACCGTACTTTTCCCGGTTGCCACACCACCGGTCAGGCCGATAAGCATCATGGCAGCGGAGCTTATCATGCGGTATGTCGCACCATAAAGGGCGATTGACAGGGTTAGCGCTCCGCTTGTATGAAATTCTCCATGCGGCCTGTCCTTCTCACGGCAATGGTTCTCTCGTGGATGAGCGTAGGGTGTCCAGTAGCCCTGGCGGAGAATTCTGCGACCGCACCACGAACAATTACCGTCGCACTCGACGGATCGGGAGATTTCTCTTCGATTCAAGAGGCTGTCGATAGCGCTAAGAAAGGAGAGACCGTCTTTCTCAAGCCCGGGACCTATCCTCAAGACCTCACCATTCACAGCAAGGAGGGAATTAAGCTGGTCGGCGCCGGGGTTGACCAAGTGACCCTGCTGGGTCACCGGGATCGTGTCGGGGTGTTACACGTCGGCAAGTGGCCGTACGGTGCAACGGATATTGAAATTACTGGCCTGACTGTCAATGAACATGGAGGGCACGCCGTCGGCATCTTCAATGGGAAACGGATTACGCTTCGGCATCTGCGCGTGAAGGGGATGTTGTTCGGCCAACAGGTGCAGGATGTCCGTATCGAGAACTGTCTCATCGGTGGCAGTGAAACGACGGGCGTGCAGTTCGCCGATACGCAGGCCGTGTTGATCGGCAATGTGATTCATGACAACGATCATGGTGTGAACGTGGCCGGGAAGTCGGAGGTCCGGCTTGAACGGAATGTGATCACGAGAAATCTGTATGAAGCGGTTGTCATTGGCGATGGTGGCAAAGCCGTGCTCATCAGCAACACGCTGGTGAAGAACGGTGGGGGAGCAGCGTTTCTCGGCTCCTCACACAACGAAGTGTCGGGCAATATCGTGAGTTTCAATACAATCGGTTTTGTGATCGCGCCTTCGAGTCACACCACACTCTCGTTCAATGGCCTATTCAACAAAGAAGGCAATTACCTGAAGGCAGGATCGCCGCCCCTTCAGGCTCCGGAACTCAAGCCTGAATCGGATATTGCTGCGGATCCTCGTTTTGTGGACCCCGAGCATGACGACTTCCGGCTGAGACACGATACGACACTTTTAAACAAAGGACCGTTTTCGTATCTCGGCGCCCAGCCCCCACTCCCAATCCCCTCCTCACGTCATCAGTAAAATAGCAGTAATACAACGAGATAGAAGATTCCGTGACAAGGCACAGGCATATGCTATGCTTTCTTCAGGCGACATGACGGACAGGTTCCGGCCCCCGCTTAAGAAATGGTGAGACGGGGCCGAAAAGACTCAACAAGAAGGAGGTCTCCCTTGGCCAGTTTTCGCAGTGAGCTTGAAAAGTTCGCCAATGAAGGCATTCCTTCCCTCCATGATATGGAGTCGGGCAAGTTGGTGGGTGCAGTGCTTCCTATGTCCGAGCAGGCGCAATTGCAGATGCGCAACAGCATCGAAGTCATCGACTACCTCTTGAACCAAGAGCAGGTTGTTTGGAGCTAGGCCCACGCCTACACGAGTGTCCTTCTGACAGGTCTCGTTCTCATCCACCTCTGACATCGTCGCGAATTTCTGGCACAGGGCGTAGCGGTGCCTGGGCTATCTGTAAGATTCCCTCCTGAAATCCAACGAACGATCAGCACGTCTTGAGTTGAATGCGCATTCTGCCGAAGAAGCAGGAGCTGGGTGTGAACCAGCTCGTTGGTTTCCAGGCGCTCGCGGTTGATTTCGCAATCCGATAGGCGCATCGTACCGATCACGTATCCAAGACATACGGTACCGTCGCGTATGGAAGATCTTCTGCTCGATAGCTGAGAGCTTGTATGGCAGGTGCATCCCGAACGTCTGCTCTATCACAACCAGTCCAATTGGCTGAACAAACGCGCCTGGAAGAGGACGCCCGCCGGAAGCAACATTGGAAACGATGGGGCCCCTATCTCAGTGAGCGCGCCTGGGGGACGGTCAGGGAGGACTACAGTCCGCACGGCACCGCGTGGGAGGCGTTTCCTCATGATCATGCCCGGTCACGTGCCTATCGATGGAATGAGGACGGGTTAGCCGGCATTTCGGACCGGCACCAGCATATCTGTTTCGCCATCGCGCTGTGGAACGGACGGGATCCTATTTTGAAGGAACGGCTGTTCGGTCTGACCGGCAACGAAGGAAACCATGGGGAGGATGTCAAAGAATATTATTTTTATCTCGATTCAACGCCGACCCACTCCTACATGAAGTATCTCTATCGATATCCACAGGCCGAATTCCCTTATGCAGAGCTGGTGGAGGGGAATCGTCGGCGAGGCAGACGCGAGCAGGAATATGAGCTGATCGATACCGGCGTCTTCGATCAGAATCGGTATTTCGACATTCTGGTGGAATATGCCAAGTCCACGCCGGAGGATCTGCTGATCCGCATCGAGATCATCAACCGGGGGCCTGATTCCGCCGAGCTGACGCTTCTACCGACCCTGTGGTTTCGGAATACCTGGTCGTGGGGTCTCGACGCACGTCGCCCACGCATGAGGGAAGGGCGGTCCACTAAGGACGTGAGCGTCATCGAACTGGACCATGATTACTACGGCAAGCGGCAACTCTGGTGTGACCGCCGCCCCCCTCTTCTGTTCACGGAGAACGAGACCAACAGCCGCCGCCTCTATGGCGATACGGAGGGGGCCCGCTATGTCAAAGACAGTTTTCATGACTATGTCGTGGGTGGTGATAAAGCGGCGGTCAATCCTGACAAAGTCGGCTCGAAGGCTGCCGCACACTATGTGCTGACGGTTGATCCAGGAGCCTCGGATACGATCTTCCTGCGTTTCACGAATGAGGGAGGGGATAAGGGGCTGACACAGGAGGTGTTCGATGCCCTCTTCACACAACGAATTCGAGAGGCCGACGAGTTTTACGGAGAACTGGTGCCGGCCGATTTGTCCGAAGATGCCAAGCGCGTGCAGCGCCAGGCCTTCGCCGGCCTGCTGTGGAGTAAGCAGTTTTATCACTACGATCTCACGCGTTGGCTCAAGGGCGACCCCGGTATGCCGGAGCCGCCGCGGGAACGGTTGCGCGGGCGGAACGCTGACTGGACGCATCTCTACAATGCGGATGTCATCTCGATGCCGGACAAGTGGGAATATCCCTGGTATGCCGCCTGGGATCTGGCGTTCCACTGTATTCCGTTGGCTCTCGTCGATCCGACCTTCGCCAAGGAACAGCTCATCCTCATGCTCCGTGAGTGGTACATGCATCCCAACGGGCAGATTCCGGCCTACGAATGGGCGTTCGGGGATGTCAATCCGCCGGTCCATGCCTGGGCCGCGTGGCGCGTCTATAAGATCGAAAAGAAGCGGAAAGGCACGGGCGATCGTGTGTTCCTCGAGAGGGTCTTTCACAAGCTCCTCCTGAATTTCACATGGTGGGTGAACAGGAAAGATGCCGAGGGTAAGAATATCTTTCAGGGCGGTTTTTTGGGACTGGACAACATCGGCGTGTTCGACCGGAGCGCGCCGCTGCCGACCGGTGGCCACATTGAACAATCCGACGCGACCAGCTGGATGGGGATGTATTGCCTCAACATGCTGTCGATTGCGCTCGAGCTGGCCCGGGAGAACCGCGCGTATGAGGATGTGGCCAGCAAGTTCTTCGAACATTTTGTGTACATCTGCAGGGCCATGAACAACATCGGCGGCGAGAAGATCGAGCTGTGGGACCGGGAAGACGGATTCTTCTACGATGTGCTGCACCTGCCGGACGGACGGACCTGTCCCTTGAAGGTTCGTTCGCTGGTCGGGTTGATCCCGCTCTTCGCGGTTGAGACGTTGGACTCCGAACTCATCGACCGTCTCCCACGGTTCAAACACCGGATGCAGTGGTTCATTGAAAACCGGCCGGATTTCAGTTCGCACGTAGAAACGCAATCACAGGATGGAGAGGTGCGCCGCTTTCTCTCGCTGGTCAACCGGACACGGCTCAAATCGGTGCTGCGATATATGCTGGATGAACAAGAATTTCTCTCGCCCTACGGCATTCGAGCGTTATCGCGCTATCACAAGGACCATCCCTATCGGCTTTCCGTGATGGGAGCAAATTATCAGGTCGACTACGAGCCGGCCGAATCGGGCACAGGCCTCTTCGGCGGCAACTCGAATTGGCGGGGACCCATCTGGTTCCCGGTCAATTATCTGCTGATCGAATCACTTCAGAAGTTCCACTATTTTCTGGGCGATACGTATACCGTTGAATACCCGACTGGCTCTGGCAATTCGATCCCACTGAATCGCGTGGCGGCGGAACTCTCGAGACGGCTCATCCATATTTTTCTTCGCGATCAATCCGGCCGGCGCCCGGTCTTCGGAAGCGCCTCGCATTTTCAAAACGATCCGCACTGGCAAGATGCTGTCCTGTTCTATGAATACTTCCATGGGGACAACGGAGCCGGCATCGGCGCAAGCCATCAGACCGGATGGACGGGATTGGTGGCAAAGCTGATTCAACAATCGGGGGAGTAACTTGTGCGAAGTATGGAGTAAAAGGTGAAGGTTGATGCGGCCACTTGCCAAGATCTCGATCGGGCTCTGAGTCTAGAATGGTTGGAGACGAACGGCCGCGGTGGGTTTGCATCCGGAACTGTGTCAGGCGCCAATACGCGGCGTTATCACGCACTGCTGTTGACTGCACGCAAGCCGCCGGCTGAACGCGTCGTCCTCGTCAATCACCTCGAAGAATGGATCGACCTCAACGGGCGGGTATTTCCTCTTTCAACCAATTTGTATCCGGGAACGGTTCATCCAGCCGGTTACACATACTGTGTAGAGTTTTCCTCCGTCCCCTGGCCGACATGGACCTTCAATTGCGGCGGTGTCATGGTTCAGCGAGCAATCCTATGTGTGCCAGGGCATGATCTTGTAATCGTGCGATGGAAGTCGCTCAGTTCGAGACAGCCCCTCCTGACACTTCGTGTCAGGCCGATGCTGAGCGGACGCAACTACCACGGGACTCATCACGAGAATACAACCCTCTCGACGCAAGCTGCTATCAAGCCTGAATTGATATCGTGGCAACCCTATCCTGAGGTGCCTGCTGTGCGGGCCATTCACTCGGGCGAGTACCGTCATGAGCCGGATTGGTTCCGGCACGTCCAGTTTCCGGTGGAGCGGCAACGCGGGCTCGATTGTGAAGAAGATTGGTGGTCACCGGGTGAATTCAGGTTTGAGATCGGGGCGGCGAGCGAGGAAATGTTCGTGTTGACGAGCGAGGCGATAGATACACTCGATGTGGCAACGATGATCAAACGGGAAGGGGCACGGCGTTGCCAGTGTGTGCGGAAGGCACCCGGCAGCGATTTGTTGGCTGAGACGCTCTGGCGTGCGACGGAATCGTATCTCTCGGAGCGACAAGAAGGACAGACAGTGGTGGCGGGTTATCCGTGGTTCACCGATTGGGGACGGGATACGTTCATTTCCTTGCCAGGTCTGTGTCTTGTGACAGGCAGGCTCGACAGTGCGTGGCAGATCATCAAATCGTTCGCCGCCGATGTTTCGGATGGTATGGTGCCGAATCGCTTTCCCGATGCCGGACAACAGCCGGAGTACAACACGATCGATGCCTCCCTGTGGTTCATCCATGCGATCGGCCGCTATCTGGACTACAGCGGCGACGAGGCGCGAGTCCGCACCATCGCATGGCCGGCGGTGAAACAGATCCTCGATGGATATCGGTGCGGCACCCGCTACAACATTCATTTGGATAGAGACGGGCTCATCGTCGGTGGAGTAATCGGTTCGCAGCTGACATGGATGGATGCGAAGATCGGCGAGTGGGTCGTCACTCCACGGCAGGGAAAGCCGGTAGAAATTCAAGCCCTGTGGGTTCGGGCCTTGGAAATCGGAATGAACCTGGCTGAGCGATTTGGCGAATCCGCCTATGCGGGCCGTTGTCGGAGACTCCGAGCCCTGGCAATGAAATCGTTCCGCACCAGGTTCTGGAACGAGGCAGGGGGATTTCTCTATGACGTGATTGATGGGCCGGAGGGTCACGATGCGTCGATCCGCCCGAATCAAATCTTTGCGCTCAGTCTCTGCGATGATTTGGTGGCTCGAGAACAAGCCGAGCAGATCCTTACGGTCGTCAAAGACCATCTCCTCACGCCCATAGGGCTGCGCACGCTGTCACCGAGAGACAGTCGGTATCGGCCCCGCTATGAGGGGGGTGTGGCCGAACGGGATGGCGCCTACCATCAAGGAACCGTGTGGCCGTTTCTATTGGGTCCATTCGTGACGGCATGGGTGAAGACATTTGGTAAGAGCGCTCAGGTGAAGGCACAAGCAAGAACATTTCTGAACGGGCTAGAAACACATCTGGGAGAGGCGTGCGTGGGACAGGTATCAGAAGTATTCGACGGCGATGCCCCGCATGCCCCGCGTGGATGTCCGGCCCAAGCCTGGTCCGTTGCGGAACCGTTACGGGCCATGATCGAAGATCTCGACATCGCCATGACGGTTCATTCAGTCACGGCTGAACGAACCGGTAACCGTCACCGCAAGGTGATTCCAGGCGAAAAACCTGCCGAGCTACGACGCGGATCAGGAAGGAAGACCTCCCGGTAAGTTCTTCCACCGGCCCCCCTGCGTGGATCTCTTGACAGTCACAGGATGCATCCGTACCCTCGGGAACGGAACCTGAACAAGCTTTGGTAGGATCCTAGCTCTTAGGAGGCTGGTCATGATGAAGAATACCGGTATTATCAGGGGTAGACGACGAAAGACCCTCGCGGTGGCTGGCGCCGCGCTCTTCCTGCTATTCGGCATCACATCAACGCAGGCAGTCGGTGCCGACGAACTGCCGAGGGAGGCGACATTGCCGCTTGGGATGGCCAGCAAGGCTGTCCAAGCGGCGCTGGAATCTTGCAAGAAAGACGGATATCGCGTGAGCGTCTCGGTGGTGGATCGGGCCGGGGTGCTGCGTGCCATGGGGCGGGCCGACGGTGCCGGGGCGCATACGGTCGATAGCAGCCGAAAAAAAGCCTACACCGCGGCCAGTGTACGACGACCGACGACAGAACTGGCCGAACTCATCAACAAGATGCCGACACTCCAAGCCCTCCGTGACATCAACAATGAGATGTTGATCGTGGGAGGAGGGCTGCCCATCGAAATCGGCGGCGAAGTCGTGGGTGGGATCGGAGTCGGTGGAGCGCCGGGCGCTCATCTCGACGACGCCTGCGCGCAGGACGGGCTTGATTCCATAGGAGCGGCGCCCAAGGTAGCCGCGCCCAGGTGAAGCGGCTGGCGTGCCTGGCACTGCTCGGTAGCCTGTGTGTTCTCAGTGCCGCTTGTAACCGCAGTGCACCGGAGCCCGCGTCGGTCGATCTCCCCTCGACCAACCTCCGGCTTACCCTCGTTCGAACCGCTACGGACCTGTTCCTCCAGAGATTCAATCTCACTCTAAAAGTACAGGGAGTGAGCGGGTGTTCGACATCAACGGACTTGTTCCCTGACACAGGCTACTCCGGACGCCGCAATGTCTATCTGGCGGGGAAAGGCATGATCTATGTCGTGGGGCAATTCGACGCACGTGTGATCGATCCGCAGGACTGCCGGGCAATCCTTTCAGAGTTTCGCCATCTCGACCGGCAGGTGGTGTTTCTGGGGAGCTTCGACCAAAACACGGACAAGCGATGGGTGTATTTGTCAGCCGCCGAACGTCCGGAGCTGCCCTTTGAGAAACGGTAGGGTTGGCAGCGAAGCAATTTGACAGTTCGGTACAGTGCTCCTAGACTCCCGCCTCAATGCACGCGCCTCCTGAATCATTCGCCGGGGTGTTCTCGTGAGCCAAGCGCCGTCCATCGTTGCCGCCCTTATCGACCGGTTCGAACAGAACCGCGAGTCCTACAAAAGCCAGAGCTACAACGAAACTCAAGTACGCCGGGAGTTTCTCGATCCCTTCTTCGAAGCGCTCGGATGGGACGTCGCCAACAAGCAGGGTCATGCCGAGGCGTATAAAGACGTCATCCATGAAGATGCCGTCAAGATCGGTGGCAACACCAAAGCGCCTGACTACTGTTTCCGCATCGGCGGGGCGCGCAAGTTTTTCCTTGAAGCGAAGAAACCGGCCGTTAATGTCAAAGATGAGATTTCCCCGGCCTATCAACTCCGCCGTTATGCCTGGTCGGCCAAGCTCCCGCTCTCGATTCTGACGGATTTCGAGGAGTTCGCCGTCTATGATTGCCGCACTCGCCCCAACCCGTCTGATAAACCCAGCACCGGACGAATTCTCTATCTGACCTATAGAGACTATTTGGCAAGATGGGAAGAGATTGCCTCCATCTTTACCAAAGAGGCGGTGCTCAAGGGTTCATTCGATAAGTACGCCGTCACCGACCGCAAGCGCGGCACCGCCACCGTTGATGCGGAATTTCTGAAGGAAATCGAAACCTGGCGCGAAGCACTTGCCAAGAATCTCGCGCTCCGGAATCCCAAGCTTGGCGTCCACGAACTCAACTTTTCAGTACAGCGCACCATCGACCGGCTCATCTTCCTCCGCATCGCAGAAGACCGTGGGATCGAGCCCTATGCCCAATTGCAGGCGCTCCTCAGCGGTCCCAATATCTATGGCCGGCTTCGCTATCTCTATGGTCAGGCCGACGACCGCTATAACTCCGGCCTCTTTCATTTTCAGTCCGAGAAAAGCCGTGCCGAAGCGCCGGACGGACTGACTCTCGGTCTGAAGATCGACGACAAGGCCCTTAAGGACATCATCGGACGGCTCTACTATCCCAACAGCCCGTACGAGTTTTCTGTATTTCCCACGGAAATCCTCGGCCAGGTCTATGAGCAATTTCTTGGGAAGGTCATTCGACTCACCTCCGGGCATCAGGCCAAGATCGAAGAGAAGCCGGAGGTCAAGAAAGCCGGCGGCGTCTATTACACGCCCGCTTATATCGTCGATTACATCGTCAGACACACGGTGGGCGCGCTCTGCGAAGGCCCTTCGACTGGTTCAGGACAGGGCAAGACGCCCAAACAGATATCGAAGTTGCGAGTCCTCGATCCGGCCTGTGGATCGGGATCGTTTCTGATCGGGGCGTACCGGTACCTGCTCAATTATCACCGCGATTGGTATGTGAAGGACGGCCCGGAGAAACACCGCAAGGAACTTTTTCAAACGGCCAGCGGTGAATGGCGGCTCACGACGCAGGAGAAGAAGCGGATTCTCTTGAACAATATCTATGGTGTGGATATCGACAGTCAGGCTGTGGAAGTCACAAAGTTGAGTTTACTGCTCAAAGTGCTGGAAGGTGAAAGTGATGAGACGCTCAAGCGGCAACTGTCCTTTGTCCACGAGCGGGCATTGCCCGATCTGGGGCAGAACATCAAGTGCGGCAACAGTCTCATCGGACCGGACTATTTCGCCGGCCAGCTGATGCCGAATGAAGAAGAAATGCGGAGGGTGAACCCGTTCGACTGGAAAGCCGAGTTTCCGGAGATCATGAAGGCAGGCGGCTTCGATGCCGTCATCGGCAATCCGCCATATGTGCGGCAAGAATCTCTGTCGGGACTCAAAGACTACCTTGCGCAGCACTATGAAGCGTTTGACGGAGTAGCTGATCTCTTTGCCTATTTCATGGAAAAGAGCGTTATGCTGCTTCGTGAAGGGGGACGCTTCAGCTTCATTGTGTCCAGCAGTTTTCTCCGAACCACCTATGGAGAGGCGTTGCGCCAAACGCTCAAGAAGCAGGTTGCCGTGCTGAGCATCCTCGATTTCGGCGGGTTGGCCGTATTTGAGAACGCGAAAGATACCTATGTGTGCATCCCGCTCCTGGCAAAAATGAAGCAGCCTCCACGAATTGAAGTCTCGCGCATTCCGTCGCTGGACTTTACGAGTCTTGACGATAGCGTGATTGAACACCGATTCACGATTCCGCAGGAGCGCCTCACGGAAAACGCCTGGTCGTTGAAGTCAGACGAAGAAGCGGAAGTGTTTAATAAGGTGATGAAGGCGGGCAAGCCGCTAGGGGAATATGTGCAGGGCCAGTTCTTTCGCGGTGTAACATCTGGGCTTAATGACGCGTTCATTATCAACTCTGAAACCAGGAAAGCCCTCGTTCGAAAGAACAAGGCGAATGAGGAGTTAATAAAACCGCTACTGGGTGGTGAGGATGTTAGGCGCTACTTCATTGAAGATCCTGGTACGTGGCTCATTTTCTCCCGGCGAGGTATTGATATCGATCGCTATCCGGCCATTCGTGAACATTTGGCCAAATGGAAGGCTGAGCTAACCCCCAAGAAATCTTCAAGCGATAAGGTAGGACGGAAGCCAGGGCGATATGCATGGTATGAGATTCAAGATGATGTCGCGTACTTCCCAATCTTTGACGGCCCCAAGATCATCTTCCCCGACATCTGCAAGGCGCCAAGGTTTTTCCTGGATCGGAGCGGCCGCTATCTCGCCAATACAGCGTACTGCTTGGGAGTAGACGATCCATACCTGCTGGGCATACTGAATAGCCGATTATTTTGGTTTGCCATCAGCAACCTGAGCATCCCATTCGGCGTTCGTGCCGGGCAGTATCGCTATCGACTTATCTACCAATATATGGAGAAGGTGCCGATTCGAGTTATTGACTTCAACTCGAAAGCCGATAAGGAGAGGCATGGCCGGATAGTCTCGTTTGTCGAAGGCATGCTGGAGTTGCACCAGCGGCTTGCTGATGCCAAGACACCTGCCGACAAAGACCGTTTGCAGCGGCAGATCCAGGCAACGGATCAGGAGATCGACCGGGTAGTCTATGATCTCTATGGCCTGACGGAAGCCGAGATCAAGATTGTGGAAGTAGCCTCGGTTGCTTCTTCAGCCAAAGTGAAGGAGAATGACGGCCATGAATCAGAAACCGAATCAGCCGATCGACCTGGCGCAAGCCGAGTCGCGTCTGCAACAGTGGCGCAGCCGGCACAATACACCGGCGAAGGTAGCGGCGGCGCATCGGAAAGTCCTGCTGGAGCGGGTGAGCCAGTCTATGGCGTTCGAGAACCAGCCGGTCAGTACGGATCGTCTCAAGATCCTGACGCAAACTCCAAGAGCCAAAGCGAGCTAGGCTCCACTCGCGAGTTTGAGACCGCCGAAGGCCGCCTCTCCTATTCAGAACTCTCCGAACGCCTCGCGGTTCCACTTGTTGCCATTTACGACGAGATTCTCCAAGCCAAGCCCGATCAGATCGTCATCGATTCCGAATGGCTCTGCATGCGCCATAAACGATTGGCCGGGCATTTGTTTCCCGATTGGGCCGGGCGGTTCCGCGATGTGAATGTACAGATTGGTGCTCATCTCCCGCCGCCCTACTACGAAGTGCCGATCCACATGCGGAAGTTCTGTGACGACCTGGCCGAACGACTGCGACACGATCCCGGTGTTTCTGTCAGAAGTGCAGCGGAATTCCTCGCCTGGTCCGACTGGCGGTTTCAGTGGATTCATCCCTTCAAGGATTTCAACGGCCGGATTGGTCGTGTGCTTCTTGCTGCATTGCTCTATAAGATCGGTTTGCCCCATGTTGAAATGGCCCCGTCCGATTCTCAGTTGCGCAGACAATACCTTGATGCTCTTCAAGTTGCAGACACGCAAAGCTTTGAGCCATTGACGGATTTGTGGCTGAGACGCCTCGTTGTGTCCATGTGAATACTGGCGTGTGTTATGGCTTTGCGTAACGGATATGAAGACCACAATATCCTAGGCGAGTACGGCAACTCCTTGGTCTCCTATCGAGGGACAGGCGAAATTACGTCGAGTGACATGCAGATATGGAAATGTGCATTTCAGATCGGGCAGATGACATCGGGGGATGTTATTTTGCTCTGTGATTTTCTCCCTCCGTTACCATTTCTTGTGGATATAGAAGCAGAGAAGTTCAAGGGAATTACTGAAGAGAAATTCTTGCTGGAATCTGTTGGTAGGGTAATGGAGACTAATTATATTCCGGATCTTCAGCCGACTGAAGAGTCAAGGGTATACGCCGCATTTCGCCTTCAGCAACTCGATGTTCGACCCGATGCGGATAATTCAACCGCTCATGTTGTCAGGTTCGGCCTAACTAATTTCATGTTTGTCGGTACCGAACGATCTCCATATAGCAAGGGGATTTGTGCGTTGCCACTGACTGTTCAGAGCGGGGGCAGAGAGCACCATCTACTTGTTCAACCCGTTCATGGATACAGCAAAATAGTGAAGCGCCTTAAGACCATGAAAGGAATAGACATTACCAGTGAATTGATCTGTGAGCTAAGGGGATTTGACGGGGTAGAGCAAGCAAGGGAAGTAGTCGATAACCTCTGCTATCTGCTCTCCGTGGCACGTGGAACGAAGATTCAGTGGGTCTATTGTGATCAATACGACGAAGGCGGCAAACAGGTTATGCGGACTCATGCTTCAAGAGTAACCAAGCCCTATTGCTGTATGGCTGCTATAGACCCTCGGGTTGATGGTAGGTTTGAAACTAAGGCCTTCATCGAGCAAGCGTACAGCGCATATGTCTTGAAGCGGGAGTCGTGGCGACTGAATCGTGGAACAATAGATGCCTATTTGGATGCCAAAGCCGAAGGCGATTATCTTGAACTCAGGGCAGCGAAGCTCGCAGTGGCGTTGGAAATGCTTAAAGCAGTGTTCTTAGAAATCCCTGGCTCGCCCGCGAAAGAGTTCATTCTTAACATGAATGACTTTGAAAGGTTCACTCATCCCATCAGTGTGGCAGTAAACAACATTCTGGAGCAGGAAGGCATCAAGGACGACGACCAACAAGCTATCTGTAGTGTCAGAAAAATTGAGGGGCTAAATCGCAGATCATTCAGACACGTCATTGACAAGCTGTGTAAGCATATTGACCTCCGTGTCGAAGAAGAGAAGGTCAGGCTTTTTGTCGCATGTAGAGACAAGCTAGTCCATATGGGACGATTCTATTGCGAGGCTGCAACCGAACAAGAACGAAAAGATTGCCCACCACTTTCCTCCAAAACAGATGAGTACTTCTTCTTGGTCAATTTTCTAGACAGGATATTCCTGAAGTTGCTGGAATATAGCGGTACTTATATCGATTGGCATGTACCTAGTGAACCATTTAGAAGCGAGCGAGTTTAAGCGATCCTCCCTTCCTTCTATGACCCTTAGACATCGGCCATGAATCAACCCATTGTCGGATACCATCTCGACGAACATGGCGATTGGGTGGCCGATTTGGCCTGCGGCCATGGGCAGCATGTGCGGCATCAGCCACCGTTTATGAATCGGTCGTGGGTCATTACCACCGAGGGGCGACACCAACATCTGGGCACGCTTCTGAACTGCAAAAAGTGTGAGGAACCCCAGGCCTTGTCATGAGACTTTAGAATCCGACCTCCAGATTATTCAGTGAGATAGCGTCAGTCGCTGGGGGGTTCGAAGTGTCCGGATGGACGCTGTTGCCAAGGGACTGTGGCCTGACGGGACTGTTTTGCCAGGCTCCGCAAACTCATTTCGGCGGCCCGCAGCAGTTTGGGATCGCCTGCTTGTAGCAGTGTCGTCAGTAGCACATAGAGCGCGCGGTCCATTCGTGACCCAGCCAGAATGCGTTCAGTCAACGGGTCGGGATGAGAAGTATCAGGTTCTTCTTCCTGATCTCCATCGTTGAACAGGTAGGCGAAGGACTGGGGGCTGTCAAACAGCCAGCCCGGCGGAACACGGAGAGCTGCGGCCAAGGCCTGAAGTGTGGCAGAGGAAGGATCGACTTCTTCCGATTCGATCTGCTCGAGAAAGACAGTGGAAATTCCAGCCGATGCCGATAAAGACTGAAGAGATTGTTTTTTTGCCAGTCTCCAGGCTTGGATGAGCGGCCCAATCGACATAGCGCGATCATACAGACAAGGCTATCCCGGTTCAACGACTTTCCCGAGCTCATCGAAACCGTTGTAGTAATTTCAATAGGTTATGGGCTGCCAAGTGGTCTGGAAGATGACCAGCAAAATCAGTTACAATACGACACTTGTTTTGGCAGTCCTTTGGAGAAGTGAAGGAGGGACGGGG
>JAYWIP010000020.1:0-5128 GCA_039794465.1 Nitrospira sp. | reverse complement strand
GGAAACGGCCTGACGTGCGCCTTTTCGAAGCGCCGCGGCGCCCTTGTCTTCACGACCAGAACTTGTCTAGAATGGGCTTCTTCCTTCAGCGAACGAGAGGGGTACGGGTGAAGGGGCTACGATTCGAGCGCATCGGCAAGGGACAGCACTATAACCTGGTGTTTCACATCGGCAGCAGCTATGTGCCGGTGAGCGACGAGACGATCGAGGAACTCAAAGGCCAGAGCCTGTTGCCGGCCGAACGGTTCCTGGACCTCCTGATCGACCGTGTCGGCTATTCGTCCTACCTCAAGGACATGATCCGCGAGGAACTCAAGACATCCGGCGACCCGGTGACGCAAATCACCGTCCTGCAAGGCGCTATTCGCGAATTGTAAGAACGTCCCTCGTTCTCTCCTCTGAAGAGTAGGGCGGGCATTGGTCCTTCCACTTCGCGCATCGAGGGAGCACCCCCGCAATCTAATAATCTAATTGGCTCTTGGGTGCGCACTCGGCGAGCACAGAAGGACCATGCCCGACGCGCTCAATCCCCCACCTGCCCTTCCTGGAACAGCTGGTTCATGATCTGGTTCCTTTTTTCCGGATCACGATAGTACTTCAGCGCCTTGGTGTAATTCTCCATCGCGCTTTGGCGTTTGCCGCGAATCGCATAAATTTCCGCGATGCCGTGATAGGCCCGCGCATCCTCTTCATTGCACTTGAGCGCCCGGCTGAACGTGTCCGCGGCCTCCTGAAGCTGATGTTTGCTCAACGCCAACCATCCAAGGGCGGAATGGGCGGCGCCAAACTCCGGATTGGCCTTGAGCGCATCGTGATAGCTCTTCTGCGCCAAGTCCAGACGGCCCCGCGTCTCATACAGGTTGCCCAGAGCGAAGTGGACTTCCGCGTCGTTCGGATTCAGCCTGAGCGCTTCCTTGTACGATTGCAGGGCCGGTTCCATCTTGCCTTGTTCGGCCAGGGCGCAGCCGAGATTCGCATGGGCGACGGGATCGGTGGGAGCTAACTTGATGACCTCCCGATATTCCTTGATCGCCATTTCCAGCCGGCCCTGCTCCTGATAGGCCACGCCGAGATTCGTCCGCGCCGGTCCATAGGCGGGATTCAGCCGGACGGCTTCCTTGTACTCCTTGATCGCCATTTCCGGTTGATGGGCCCGTTCATGAATCTGGGCAAGGAAGTAATGGGGATAGGCGGATTGGGGATCAAGCCTGGCTGCATCCTTGTAGACCTGAATGGACTGTTCCGACTGGCCGGATTGCGACAGAAACAAGCCCTTGACGAGATGGACGTGGCTGTTGTCCGGCTGCCGCTTGACCAGCGCCTCCACCCAGGATTGTACCGCCGCGATGTCCTGCTCGACTTCCAGGCACTGCGCATGGGCTTTCCAGGCGTCGGCAAACCGGCCCCGCACCAGGTAGACGACGTTCCGCGCGAAGTGCGGCCTCGGATCCCGGTGCGCCTCGCTCGGTTGCTCCGCGATCCACGCCGTCGCCTCGGTGAAGAGGGTGTCCCAGGCTCCGGCCGTGACGGCGGTTTCACATTGCGACTGATGGGTGCTCATGCGTGACGAGGGGACGTTATCGGGTCAGCGTGTCTTCGACATCGGGCGGCGTCGCTTGGATCAGATCGCCCAGAGCAGGATACCGCGCGGCCAGCTTCTGTTTCATCAGCCAGGCGATCGTGCGGTAGGACCAATGGCCTTTCACGCCGGACCTGAGCTTGGCGATATACTCAGCTTCGGCGTAGTCCATCTTGAAGAGGCACCGGACCTTGAAGCCGAAGGGAATTGCATAGAGTGAGGCTTCCTGGTCCTTCTTCCTGAGCAGCTCGATGTCGGTGCGCACGGCGTCCATCGCTTGCCGGTACTCCCGATCCAATCCTGCTTCGACGAGCGGCGGCGGTACATCGTAGCCGTGAATCGTCGTGAAATTCTGCTGAACCTGCTGGCATCGCCGGTGGCGGTGCATGTCTCTCCAAGCGCCGATGTCCATCAGAATATCGAAATTGAACGAATAGCCGCAGCGAAATTCTTTGATCAGTTCATCGTACGGGCTGCGCTGTTGCGTCGCCACCTGGATCGTGGCTTGTTTCTGCTTTTCGGACCAGTCTTTCACCACCGACAGAATGTTGCGATACGGAGCCTGCGAGACACGATAGAGCAGCGTCGTGACGACTTCGTCCAGCGGATCGTGTTGGTCGATCAGTTCGACGGACTCGACTGCGCCCCAGCGGTCGGGCTGATCGAGCCCTGTCCCGCGCAAGACCTCTTTCGCATGGCGGGACAAATCCGAATACACCGATTCTTGATAGGGATTCGCCTTCGCGTGCCGCGCCAGTGTCGGCGCCAGGGGCTCGCTCAACCCGGCGGTTTGCCCGCTCAGCTCACCCCAGAGATTGACAGGCGGGCGCCGGCAGGCCTCTTTCAAATCCTCGCCGATGGCGCGCAGCTCCGGCAATTGCGACGACAGCAAGCGGGTGATCTGCTTTTCCAGCGTGCGGATGCTCACGACCTGGCCCACGTTCGTCTTGGCCGCAAGCGGGAGCAGGTAGCGCGTGGCGTCAAATGCGCGCGCGGCGATCGTTCGTTGATAATCGGCCGGCTTCATCGACTCCGGGCGAGGGTCCCGTTCAGAAAGATGAGCGATCAGGGGATCGTGCAACAGCCGGTAGATTTCGGAGAGGCTGCGCAGGACGCCTTCGTAGAGCGCCTCGGTTTCGCTGCCTCGAATCTGGCCTGGGACATACCACCGGCTGGAGGCAAAGTTCTGGTACCGGCTGGATTTGGCCTGACCGTCCCAGAGCGGCTCGTCTTCCAGCCGGATCGCGGCGAGTTCCGAGATATCTTCAAAACACACCACGACGTGGCCGAGATCCGCGATCGAGGCATGGCCGTAGTCGAAGTAGAACTGTTCCCAGAACTTCTCCGAGGAATGACCATGGACCCAGTTGATGCTGGCTTCGATAGAGTCGGGCGACCGGCTGTAGCGCGCCAGGGCATAGGCGGACTTCTCCGGCGGCATCGGCGCGATGGCGATTACGCGGCGGCCCGATTGATCCTGATTCATCGCATATCCATCATCGGCGGGTGACTGTCAGTGTAAGGGGCGCACTATACCCTTGCCCGCCAACCGGCGCAAGAACGCCGGCCTTCATGCCTTACCCGACACGGAACGGATCGACAGCCCCGTCCGTTGACTTGCCGCAGAATGCGCCGTTATAGTCCGCGCGATCCCTAAAGGCGTGACGCGTCAGGGCGCAAAAAGGCGACGGATTTGGTGACATGATCAAGGGTATCAAGGGCGTCAAAGACATTCTCCCGGAGGAGACGCCCCGATGGCGTCTCATCGAGGAAACTGCGCGGCGGTGGGCCGTTGTCTACGGGTTCCATGAGATTCGCGTGCCGATTTTTGAAGTCACCGCGCTGTTCGCCCGGAGCATCGGTGCCTCTACCGATATCGTGGAAAAAGAAATGTACACGTTCCAAGACCGGGACGGAACCTCGATCACGCTCCGGCCCGAAGGGACTGCGGGAACCGTGCGAGCCTATATCGAACACAACCGGGCGGCCGATCCCCTGCCGCAGAAATATTTTTATACAGGCCCGATGTTTCGCCACGAGCGGCCACAAGCGGGCCGGCTCCGCCAGTTTCATCAGTTCGGCGTAGAGTCGTTCGGCATGGCCGACCCCCGGGCCGATGTGGAAGTCATCGCGCTCCTGTGGCGGATGCTCTCTGACTTGAAGTTGCCGTCCATGACGCTCGAAATCAACAATCTCGGATATGCCGCAGACCGCGAAGCGTATCGGCCTCAACTGGTTGCCTTTCTGAAACAGCGCGAAGAGACACTCTGTGGAAACTGTCGGCGCCGCATCGACGCCAACCCGTTGCGTGTCCTGGATTGCAAAGTCCCTGAGTGCCGGGCCGCAACGGAGGCGGCTCCCCGACTGGCTGATTCCCTGTCGGAACAAGCCCGTGCCCACTTCGGCTCGGTGCTCGGGGAACTCGAGGCGATCGGCATCCCTTACAGCCTGAATCACCGACTCGTTCGCGGCCTCGACTACTACTGTCTCACGACATTCGAAGTCACGTCGACAAGCCTCGGTGCTCAAAATGCCGTCGGAGCGGGGGGACGGTACGACGCTCTTGTCGAAACTCTTGGGGGCCCTGTGACTCCGGCAGTCGGTTTTGCCGTTGGTGTGGAACGGATGGCCATGATGCTTCCGGCGGCGGCTTCGTCCTCTGAGTCCGTTTCCGTCTATGTCGCAGGGTTCGGGGATCGTGGGTCGGCTGCAGGCTTCTCAGCGCTTGAGGAACTCCGTCTCGCAGGAATCCGCGCTGTCACGGATTTCAGGTCTGGCTCATTGAAGTCCCACCTGCGCCAAGCAGACCGGCTCCGGTCTCACTTCACGCTCATCATCGGAGATGATGAAGTTGTGAAGGGGTCAGCCATTCTCCGAAACATGGGTACGAAGGTCCAACACGAGGTTTCTCTTACAAGTCTCAGCTCCCAGATATCTGCTCTCCTTCGAATTTCCTGACCCTATCTTTTCTCCATTGACTTTCATCTCAAAAATCCTTAGTTTTTAACCAGGCTTATATCACCTAACTCACTGATTCTCTAATATAAACCCTGTGAATTCGTACAATGAAACGTAAACTTGGCCTCCTCCTCGCGCTCCCCCCTTCTGATCCGAGTGCGACGATGGTTCATGGGCTGGCACAGGCAGCGATCGAGGCCGGGCATGAGGTTTACCTCTATCTCATCGATGAGGGGGTTAAGAACATCGACTCACCTCTCTATCAACAACTCGCCACGTCGGGCATAAAGATGTTTGCCTGTGCCTATGGTTGCCAGCAACACCATGTCTCCACGGCAAACCTCAATCCAGCCATCTCCCTTTCTGGACTCGTTGTTCTCTCAGGAATAATCGATGCGTGCGAGCCATTTTTATCCTTCACGTAATGTTCACAACCACACATGTCTAAGATTGTTGTTGTTGTCATTCAAGAGGATCCGAGAAAAACCCATCGCCCAGTAGAAGCATTGCGTATTGCGCTCGGCCTCGTGGCAGGATCTCACCGTACGACGGTTGTCCTTCTTGGTGAATCAGTCCGTCTCCTTCATGAAG
>JAYWIP010000019.1:0-18076 GCA_039794465.1 Nitrospira sp. | reverse complement strand
CTTGTCCGCGTGATACACCGTCATCATGACCGGCGTTTGAGCCTTCGTCATCGTTTCCACCAGGCTCGTGCCGCCGCCGGTCCACTGATAGGACACCACCATCGGTTTTCCTTCCGGGTCCTTGCCTTGCCATTCGCCGACGAGCGAAGCCAGGGGACCGAAGTTGGGCGCGGTCGAGTGATCGGCTTGCGAAGCCTGTAACGGTATCACGATAAGAGACAATGCGAAGACCAGGGTGATGAACCATTTCATGGCAGACCTTCATAGATACGCGGTACGGTTTTTTGTAGTCAAGCACGTTCTCCAACTCAGGTCAACAATGCCCGCCATCAGGCTTTGATGCCGCGCAGGAGCCGCTTGCGCAATGGATACGGCGATGTCCCCGTCTCGAACGATGGTCATGCGGCCATAACGCCCCCATCCACAGCCAAAATGCTGCCGGTTGTCCATCGCGATTCGTCGGATGCGAAATAGATCGCCGCTTCGGCGATCTCTTCAGGCTGGCCCAGTCGTCCCATCGGGTGCATGCCTTCAAAAAAGGCCTTCATGTTCGGATCGTTCAGCATCGCTTGGACAGGAGGGGTCAGTACCCCGGCGGGGCAAATGGCGTTGCATCGGATGCCCTGCTTTGCGTACTCGAGGGCCACTGTCTTGGTCAGCATATTCACCCCTGCCTTGGCGGCCTGATACGCATGGGCCGGAAACCCGGAGATGGCTTTCATCCCTGCAATCGTCGACATATTCAAAATGGAGCCTTCGCCCTGCTTCAACATCTGGGGAATTGCCGCCCGAATGAATCGGAATGTGCCCTTCATGAAAATATCGAAGGTCTCATCCCAAATATCATCGCTCGTGTTATGCAGCGGGCCGGCGTGGAACAGGTTGCCCGCATTGTTTACAAGGACATCGAGACGGCCGAATGTGCGGACCGTGACATCGACAGCGTTCCGTACATCCGGTTCAGTGGTCACGCTTCCCTGAATCGCCAGTGCTTGGCCCCCATGCTGCTGAATGTTCTTAACGACCCGCTCCAATTCGGCTTTCCGTCGCCCTGTAATCGCGACTGTGGCGCCTTCCCGCGCAAAGACAGTCGCAATCGCTTCTCCGATGCCGGTTCCGCCCCCCGTGACGATAGCCACTTTATTCCTGAGTCTCATCGGCATCTCCTTTCTGACATGAGGGTGTTGTGCCTGCGGCGCGTACCGATCGTAGACCTTGTAACGGTGTGAATCCTTTTCTTGGAGCCACGTCCAGGTCCTTCAGCCGTTGCCGTCATACTTGAGCCGGGGCGGTCTTGCGGGGGATGCGATGATGCGCCGCGATCACAGGATCGACGACGTCCCCACAATTGAGACACCGCCAGGCGGAGACTTCGCAGCCCGCAGCAGAGCTCAACTCAAGATCGTCATACCGTTCTTGAACCATCAGTCCATCGCAGCGTCGGCATGTCATGGGGCACCTCCTTTGCCGGACCCCTCTGGTTGCTTCCATGCTGGAACGAATGTTCCATAATCGAGCCCAAAAAAAAGAAATCAGTTCAATCCAAGATCGACAGGGCGGTGTCGGTCGTCTGCCGTACCGTTTCTGCTGCCGCGCCTGACTTGATCATCACAATCGTCCCTTGCATCATCGTCGTGAAAAAGCGAGCCAGCGCCCGTGAATCTTTCTGACTATTCAACTCCCCCTGTTGTTTCGCTCGATCCAAGACTCGAAAGAATGCGTCTTCAAGCATCTTCAAAGTCTGACGGAGCGTGCCCGCAATCTCCTTTTCGTGCGGGCCCAGCT
Source organism: Nitrospira sp. (assembly GCA_039794465.1). Lineage (GTDB taxonomy): Bacteria > Nitrospirota > Nitrospiria > Nitrospirales > Nitrospiraceae > Nitrospira_D. The sequence goes on along the minus strand of JAYWIP010000019.1, from coordinate 16,291 downwards.
CCATCACCGTGTTCGCGATCAGGCAACCGCGCCGCTGTGGGTCGGCCAATGCGCCCTCGAGCATGCCATGGATAAATCCGCGGAGTGTTGGAAGTGCCGGCCCCGGTTGATCGAGGAGAGCAAACTTCGAGCCGACCACGGTGCTACAATACCGATCCACCACTTTTAGGAACAATTGGCGTTTGTCACCGAACGTGTCATAGAGCGAACCTCGATTCAGATCCATCGCGGCCAGCAAGTTTTCCATTGACGTGGATTCGTAGCCCTTGTGCCAGAAGACCTGCATTGCCTTCTCTACGGCGTCGTCGGGGTTGAACTCTTTCGGACGGGGCATCTGGACTCTCCTGGACTCTTAACCGGGAGGCCAAAATAACACATATTGGAACGATCAGTCAATAATGAGTGTCAGCCCCCCCCTCCATATGGGTTCACGGGGATCTGGCGCGAAGTCTTGTCTCGTAGCCCATGCGCTACTGTTTTCTCGAATACGTGATCTCCAACACTTTCATTTCCTTTCCGCCGTGGTGTGTTCCATACATGTCAAAGCTTTGGGTGTCATGATTGACGATCTTCCAGACCGCGCGATGGGACATTTTCCCTCCGCCCGGCTCCGGGTGTGATCCTCTGAGCGTGATGGTCTTGCCGTCGGGGCTTGCCGTGCCTTCCATGAGAAAGATACCGGTGCCCATCGAATCCATCCAAGCCGTCACATACTTCTTGCGGATGTTGTCAAACCCATCGATGCCGATCCCGTTGAATGGCTGGCCCATCATCTGTCCGTTGTATTCCTGGTACAGAAACCGTCCGTCCAGCAACATCTTCATCTCTGCGGTGCCGGTCGATTCCGTCGGCGGCTTGCCCGGTTCCATCCATTCCTTGGTTGTGGTCATCCAGCTGCCGGCGAGGGTGGCAAACAGCTTGTGCGGCTCGCCAGGTGTGGCGGCCTGCTTCCACAGCTCCATCATCACCTGAGGGTCCATCGGTTTCTGGCCCTTTTTCTCTTTGGCCAGGGCCGGCGAGACGGTCAGCATGATGCACAATGTGATGATGACAGAAGATATGAAACGCATGGCGGCCTCCTTCATGTCGTAAGTGAAAGGGTTCTAGAAACCTTTAGACATTTCCCAACGCTAGGGTTTTCCCGTCTTCTTCTGTTGTTGAACTTGCGAAAGCACTCGTTGCTCTTGATCCCGTAGTTCCGGCGTGAACTCCGCGCCGAAATCGTCCGCTTCGAAGACCTGGCGGATTTCGATCTCGGATTCTCCCGGCATGGGATTGGGGCACCGTTTGACCCACTCGATCGCCTCTTCCTTCGATTTGCAGCTCCAGAGCCAATAGCCGGCGATCAGTTCCTTGGTCTCGGCGAACGGTCCATCGATCACCGTGCGAGTGTGTCCTGAGAATTTGACACGAGCACCCTTGGAGCTCGGCTGGAGTCCTTCACCCGCCAGCATCACGCCGGCCTTCACCAGTTCCTCGTTGTATCTTCCCATCTCCGTCAACAACTGCTCGGTCGGCATCACGCCCGCTTCAGAATCTTTCGTGGCTCTTACAATGACCATGAATCGCATGCGATTCCTCCTCGATCAGGATGATTATCGATGTGGCTTCCAGCGTTTTGCTAGAAGAACCCTAACTCTATCTCTTTGTCGAATGGGCCACTAGGAAATCGACAGAGGCGTGATTCCTGATCTTTCAATGGCTTGGCATCAGCTGGGTCCCACGGGCTGCCCGGCAATGGGTGTAGTCGCTGTGGGGGAGCCGATGGCTGTGCCATAGGCATGCCACCCGCCCCCTAAGGCTTTGTAGAGTTGAACGACCGAGACCAGGTGCAATCGATGGGTTCCGGCCAATGCCAGTTCGGCTTCGAAGAGATTACGCTGTGCGACGAGCACGTCGAGATAGTTGGCGAGCCCCCCTTTGTAACGGAGACTCGCCAGCTGCAGAGCCGAGTGGAGGGACTCTACCTGTTCGGCCTGGGCCGTGCGCTGTTCGCGAGCCGTCGAGACGGCCACCAAGGCGTCTTCAACCTCCCGAAAGGCGACAAGGACCGCATGCTCGTACTGGGCAAGTTGCTCTCGAGCCTGAGCTTCGGCTGCCCTTTGCTGAAATCCTAACGCAACGGCATTGAACAGGGGGCCGGCCACGCTTGGACCGATGACGCCGAATGCGGTCTCACTTGCAATAAGTCTGGAGAACTGGGGACTCGCCACACCGAGGATCCCCGTGATGCTGAGTTTGGGAAAGCGGTCCGCTTTGGCGGCACCGATTCGTGCAGTTGCCGCTGCCAAGGTCTGTTCAGCCTGTACCAGATCCGGCCGACGCTGTAACAATTCCGAAGGCAGGCCTGGGGGGACTTCTGGTGCCAGCACTTGTTCCGTCAGCGACTGTCCTCTCAGGATGCGGCCCGGATTGCGCCCGAGCAGCACACTGAGCTGATTCTCTTTTTGCACCACCTGCCTGGTTAATTCTGCAACGCGTCCTGCGGCATTCGCCCGTTCGGCGACGAACTGATCCGCGTCGATTTTAGTAATCACGCCCTGTCGCACCCGAGCCTGGGCGATTCTGACTGATTCTTCCCACGATTGCAGGGTACGCTTCGCGACGTTCAGCTGTAGATCGAACTGCAGCAGATCGAAGTACGCCTCCGCGACACCACTCACGAGCTGAAGCACAACCGCCCGCCGGGATTCCTCCCGGGCCAAGAGCTCACCGCGCGCTGCTTCGTGTGACCGGCGAATGCGTCCCCAGATATCCAATTCCCAGGCAAGATTGCCCTGGAGGTAGTAATTGAAGGCATTGGGAAATCCAGGAAACAGGAAGTTCGCCTTTCGGCCGAAGGACGGCGCACTGGCTGTGACATCGGCCTTTGGCACGAAATCCATCGTTGCGGTAAGCAGACGGGCCTGAAATTCTTCAACAGACGCCACGGCATGCTTCAGGTCTTTATTCTCGCTCAGCGCAATCCGGATGAGTCGCTGGAGTTCCTCGTCCTTTAAAAGATCCCACCAAGGGAGGTTGGCGAAGGACTCAGTCTCCTGCGTGGCGCCGGCCATCCGGAACTTCTCCGGCGTCGACAGATTCGGGCGGGAATAATCCGGTCCGACCGCGCAGGCGGTGAGGAACAGGAATCCCATTGCAAAAGCACTGAATGGACGCATCTTGATCTTCCTTATTTTATCCCCCGTCGGATCGACGAGGTGGGTAATTGTGAACCCGTGATTTCTTGGATGATAGACCTGGTGCAACATCCATTTCCTATGAGTTCCGCTCCTTCTCGCCACATCTCTGTGAGAAGTGCCTTGCCTGTCTCTTCAATAAAAGTCACGCCCATCAGGTCCACGATCAACGATCCCTGTTGCGATGCCGTCATATGTCGCCAGAATTGCTCGAGTTCCTTGACCCAGGCTCCGGCCAGCCGGCCTTCCAACCTCAACCGAGTTGAAGTCTGAAGGTTATCCGAAGTGATCTTCAGCATGTTGAAAGCCCTTTGCTTACCGGATCAGCCACGATGACGTCACCCCTTCGCTCCCGTGAGCAGTAGATCCTCGTCTATGACTGCGATGTCCTCGCGTGTCAAAGCCAGTTGATGCTGGGCCGCGATCAGTGAGTAGAACACCGGCACGACAAACAAGGTGAACAGCGTGCCGACAGTCATCCCTGTGACCAACACCATCCCGATGCTGTTACGGGCTGCGGCGCCAGGTCCGGACACGAGCACCAACGGCAAATGCCCGAAGACGGTGGCCGCGGAGGTCATCAGCACCGGCCGCAATCTGGTCAAGGCCGCTTCACGTACCGCGGAAAGCCTTGAGAGCCCGCTGGCTTGCAGTTTGTTGGCAAACTCCACGATGAGGATGCCGTTTTTTGCGATCAACCCCACCAGCGTGATCAGGCCGACTTGCGAGTAAATGTTAATGGTCGTGAGATCCAGGAAGCTAAAGACCAGCGCACCGGAGATCGCGAGGGGGACTGAGCCCAAGAGGACGATCAGTGGATCTCGGAAGCTCTGAAACTGTGCACTCAAGACTAAATAGATGAGTACGAGAGCGAATCCCAGCGTGACGGTCAGCGCAGCGCCCTCCTGGCGGATCTGTCTTGACTCGCCTGCGTAGTCGAGTACGACGGGAGGATTGCTCACCTTTGCGGCAGCTTCTTCCAGCACGCGCAGTCCTTGCTCTTTCGTGACACCCGGCTTCACACCGCCGAAGATGCGCACGGCGTTCCGTTGTTGGAAGCGGTTCAGGGTGCGTGGTGCGGTGTTCGTTTCTATGTGCGTGAAGGTCGATACCGGGACGAGTTGGCCGCCCGGGGTTTTGATTTTCAAATCAAGCAACGGACCGACGGTGGCGCGGTCCTCGTCTCCGAGCTGCGGGATGACCTTATAGCTCCGGTCGAAATAGTTAAACCGGTTCACATAGGCGCCGCCGAGCATGGTGCCCAGCTCACGACCGACTCCGGCCAGGTCGAGCCCAAGATCGGCGAGTCGTTCTCGATCCAGCACAACGCGCGCTTCGGGTAAGTCGATCTTCAAGTCGGTGTCCACATACAGGAACATGCCGCTCTGCCACCCGGCGTTCAGAACTGCGCCCGTTGTCTCAAGCAACCGTTCGATCGGCAGGTCGCTCTGCAAGAGAAGCTCGACGTCATACTGGCCAGGCGTCGGCAAGGGCGGGTCCAAACGCGGGAAAACTCGAAGGCCCGGCACCTGCGAGACCCTGCCAAACACCTCGCCGTACATTTCCTCTGTCGAACGGGTACGCTCTTTCCAATCTTTCGCGACCAAGCCGCCGAACCCGCCCCAGGATGTCGTCAGCGACCAGGTGAACCTTGTTTCGGGAAGGGATGTGATAGCCTCGACAACTTGCAGATGCTCGCGGTTGCTCGCGGCCAACGTCGAGTCTGGAGATGCTTGGAAGAACAGGCTGATGTGGCTTTGATCCTCCACCGGCGCCAGTTCTTGTCGGGAAAACAGGTACAGCGGCCCGGCCATGACCATGATCAGCAATGCCGCTGACAAGATTCCCCACCGCATGTTCAGCGCACCGTCGAGCAACCGGGCGTACACACGGCGCACCTCCTCGAACCGCCGGTTGACGAAGGCAGTCAACCGACCTTCTTTGCCCTGAGGGTGGACGAACCGCGAGCTCATGACCGGCGACAGGGTGATGGCCACGACGCCCGACAGTACGACCGCCACAGCAAGCGTGATGGCAAATTCCAAGAAGAGTGACCCGGTCAATCCACCCTGGAATCCGATCGGTGTGTAGACCGCCGCCAGGGTGATCGTCATGGCGATGATCGGACCGAGCAGCTCGCGGGCGCCGATTAACGCCGCATCGATGCGCGATTTGCCCAGTCGCACATGCCGCTCGACGTTTTCGACGACCACAATCGCATCGTCGACGACCAGCCCGACCGACAGGACGATCGCGAGCAGGGTCAACAGATTGAGGCTGAAGCCGAACGCAAACATGAAGACCGCCGCGCCGACCAGCGACACCGGCATCGCGACAAGCGGAACCAGCGCCGTCCGGACCGAGCCCATAAAGAGGAAGACCACGATGGCCACGATCAAAATCGTCTCAGACAGGGTTTTCGTGATTTCCGTCAGCGCACTCCGCATAAACATCGTGCCGTCCCACACCAGCTGCATGTCGATGTCGGAGGGCAGCGTCGGGCGGATGCGCTCCATCTCATCGACCAGCCGATGCTGTACGTCGATCTCGTTTGCGCCAGGCACCGGCCAGATTCCGAGGTACACGCCCTCGGTTGCGTTGTACTTGGCGATCATGTCCGCCTCTTCAGCTCCCCGCTCGACCCGCGCAATATCTTTTAGCCGTACGATGGCACCGCTCCGGTCGGCGACGATCAGTTCCTCGAACTCGGCGGCGGAACGAAGATCGGTGTTGGCGAGCAGATTGATCTGCACCGCGTTGCCTTTTGTCCGTCCGACCGCAGCCAGGTAGTTGTTGCGCCTCAGCGCGCTCTGCACGTCACCGGGCGACAGATTAAAGGCCGCGAGGCGGTCGGGATCGATCCAGATGCGCATGGCAATTTGGCGGCCGCCTTCGATGGTGACTCGTTGCACGCCGGCAAGTGTGGAGAGTTGTGGCTGGAGCGTGCGCAGCAGCCAGTCCGTGACGGCTGGCACGGTTCGTTCGCTGGAGGCAAAGCTGAGATAGAACGAGGCATAGGGGCGATCGGCACGCTGCAGCTCGATCACCGGTGGCTCAGCTTCTGCCGGCAGTTCAGACCGGACCTGTTGGAGACGCGCCGTCACTTCGGCTAACGCCGCTGTACTGTTGTGATTTAGCTTGAGGTGTACCGTGACCGTGCTGATACCGGCACGGCTGGTCGATTCCACGTAATCGACGCCGCTGATCGCAGAGACCACACGCTCAATCGGTGTGCTCAAAAATCCGCGAACCGTTTCGGCGCTCGCTCCGTAATAGACCGTTGTGATGATCACGGATGAGCTCTCGATTTGGGGGTACTGCTGCACCGGCAAGGCCGTCAACGCTCGCCAACCGGCGAGGATGATCACCAGGTTAACGACCACGGCCAGCACCGGATGTTTGATAAAGATGTCGGTGAATGAGCGCATATAAATATCCTTGTTGGTACGTGTCGGTTTGTTCAGCGTCTGCTCATCAACAGGGTCAGTTGGTTCCCTTTGCCTTGTTCGCCGGTGATCGCAACGAGCACCCCTTCACGCAGTTTGAAAGATCCAGAAGCCGCCACCACCTCGTTGGCCGACAGCCCGGCGTGGATGACGACCTCGTCGCCGAGCATGGCGCCGCTCTCGACCAGTCTGGCGTGGGCGCGAGTCTTGCCGTGCTCGTCAGGCTGGATCACGAAGACTTGATCCCCACCTGGTCCCTTGCGCAGAGCGCTGACAGGAATAGCAATAGCCTGGCGTGAGGGACCGACCGGAACTTGGACACGCACTGAGGCCCCGGGAGCCGGCGCCTGGTCTGCTCCATTGATCCTCGCCCGCACGGTCGCATTGCGAGTCGTTGGGTCGATGCGCGCGTCAAGCGCGACGAGTCTGGCTGTAATTGGCCTGGCCTGACCCGCGACGAATACATCGACGCTCCCGCCTTCCCGCAAGGATGCGGCGACGTGCTGTGCCACGGTGAAATCCACGTGGACCGCGTCACCAACGCCCTGCAGCGTCGTGAGCAAGGTTCCTTCATTCAGGTATTGGCCGGGGTGGACATCGGCGATCCCGATGCGCGCCCGGAACGGCGCGCGAATGATCTTCTTGGCGATAATCGCCCTGGTGCGGGCCATCTGGGCTTGGGCGATATCCAGATCTGCACGAGCACGGTCGACTTCCTCCTGAGTCGTGGCGAACTCCTGACTGAGATTCTGTCGACGGTTGAGTACCGTCTTAGCCAACGCGGCTTGTGCTTCCTGCGCCTTCAGTTCAGCTTCTTCGACTGAGACATCGAGCGCCACGAGTAAGGTGCCGGGTTCGACGATCTGTCCAGGCGTGAGCCGGGCTTCACGGACCGTCCCGGCAAGTTCATTCTTCAGCATGACGGAACGTAAGGCCAAAACCGTCCCAATTGATGTGGTGGTGTGTTGATGTTCAATTTCCCTTGCCGTAGCGACCATCACCGACTCCATCGGCTCCGGCTGGCTGGCGGACGCTTCGGCGCTGGCCTGAATGGATTCGTACTTCCATAATCCCAAGCCGGCTCCGATGGCGATAATGACGAGTAACAGTAAAGCTCCGAACCACCCACGACGAGTCATAACCGATACCCTCCTGCTTGTGCCGGTGGATTGTTTCCGAGATCCGTCCACCGGCGTGAATCTGACAGAAGGGGGCTCAGCAATGACTGTTCCAGAAACGCAACGTAATTGGAGAAGACGTGTAACTAGTTAATAGAAAGACGGAATCTTTCCACCTGTTGCAGGCAGCTTGAGTAAATAGATGACGAACTGCCGAAGCGGTGTCTGTCGTCAGTTTGGCAGATGCCGAAATATCGACAGTCGCAGGTGAGGCTAGGAGGCATCAAACTGATGGAAAGGGATCTGAACATGACCGGACTTGGTAGAGACAGTCAACAAGAGGAGAAAGGGGTATGCGTGGGAAATCCTTGTCGTGAGGAGGTCAACTGATCCGCTAGTGGGAGCGTTCAGTGGCCAACGCACCAACCAGCATGAACGCCGCAAGATGATGAAGGAACGCAAAGAGCGAAGTTATGCTACGTTCTCCACGATCTGCAAACCTGTTCGTTCGCGTCCGGCCTCACGGTCGAACGCATGCCACGCCTCGATGCCGCCGGCAAGCGGCCAGACCCGCGTCAGACCTAACTCGCGAAGCTTCCAGGCCACGTGCACGCTCGCGGCATCTTTCGGGCAGGCGCAATACAGGATGACATCACGATCTCGCGGAAGCTCACGGTACCTCGCGATCACCTCGTCGAATGAAAGAGGCAGTGAGCCCGGAATGCTTGGAACATTCTGACGAGCCCCGTGAGAACGCAGGTCGATGAGGATCGGGTTTTCTCCTGCTGCAATTTTCTCGGTCAGTTGTCGTGCGGTCAGTCGAGGGACTCGTTGCCCTCCACGGTAATGATGGAAACCCTTGTAGACGACGTATCCCGTTACGATTCCAAGAAACACGAGCGCGAACGTATGACCCAGGTCGGCAATCACGAGGAGCGCCTGTTCGAGTTGGTTGCTCAACATCAGGCCGAGACCAATGCCGGACCCTACCCAGAGCATCGTGCCGATGCCGTTGTACAAGAGGTACTGCGGCATTCTGAGACCCATAATCCCCGCCAGCGGTGGAGCAATCGTGCTCAAGCCAGGGATAAACTTGGCGACCACCAGTGAACGGACGCCATGACGGGCGAAGAAGTCTTCTGTCCGTCGCACGCAGGCAGTGGGTTCCAGCGAGACTCGGCAGAGCCAGTTTAAGACTGCGCGGCCGCGGCGGCGTCCGAGCTCGAACCAGAGTTGATCGCCGAGCAGCGCGGCCAGGATTGCCGGTCCCACCGCCATTTCAAAGTCCAACTGGCCGGTCCCCACCAGCGCCCCGGCTGCGATCAACACCGGAAGGGCAGGAATCGGCAGTCCGATTTGCTCAGCAAGCACGACCAGGAATAGCATGGCCTGGCCATGCTGAATCAGAAACTCAATCGTTGTGTCCACGACAACCTCGTAAGATCGATTCATTGAGACGCGAGTGTCTGCGATGCTTCTGGGTTATGGCAATGATCGTTCCATGGAACGCAGAGAGAGGTTGCGCAGACCTAAGTATAGAAAAACCTGTTGGTTTTGCCGAATCAGCTGAAATAAGTAGTAAGACGTGAGAGGTTTGTGACGACCTACTGCTGTCGATATCTCGGCATCTGCCGAAAGATCAGCACTACCGAGGACGAGTAATCCCCAGCTTTTGCATTTTGGAGATAAGTGTGGTGCGTTTCATGCCGAGTTTGGCGGCTGCGCCAGCCGAGCCGCCGATGACCCAGTTGGTTTCGCGCAAAACTTTCAGAATGTGATCGCGCTCGGCCTGTTCCAGCGTTGTGGCCTTGAAATCGGCCTCAGGGCTTGAGGCCGGTTTCAATTCAGCCAGCGACACATAGAGTTCCGGTCCATGCGTGAGGATGACGGCACGCTCGACGAAGTTTTCCAACTCGCGCACGTTCCCGGGCCAGGAATAACCCTGGAGCGCCTTCATGGCCTCGGACGGAATCGTTTCGATTCGTTTCTTCATCCGTTGGGCGAATTTTTGGGCGAAGTGCCGGACTAACAACGGAATGTCTTCCGGCCGCTCGCGTAGTGATGGCACAGTAATCGGAAACACCTTCAACCGGTAATACAGATCACTGCGGAATTTCTGCTCTGCGACCATCTGCGCGAGGTCACGATTGGTGGCGGCGATCACCCGGACGTTGACTCGGACTGTCTTGGTGCTGCCCAGGCGCTCAAACTCCTGCTCTTGGAGGACGCGGAGCAATTTAACTTGGAGTTCGAGGGGAATTTCGCCGACCTCGTCGAGGAAGATTGTGCCTCGATCCGCCAATTCAAATCGACCGATCTTTGTCGCGATCGCGCCGGTGAAGGCGCCTTTTTCATGCCCGAACAGTTCACTCTCCAGCAATCCCGTGGGAATCGCGGCACAATTGAGCTTCACGAAGGTCCGCTCTTTCCGATCGCTCAGATTATGAAGCGCCCGCGCGATCAGTTCTTTACCAGTACCTGTGTTCCCAAGGATCAGCACGGTGGAATCGGTGGCGGCGACGGTTTCCACCTCCTTGAGGATCTGCTTAAGGGCGCGGCTCTCGCCGATAATTTCTTCGAAGTTGTAGTCTGTCTGAATTTCTTCTTCGAGATACACCTTCTCCTTCGTGAGTTTATCCTTGAGCGTCGCAATCTCTTGATACGCCATGGAATTGGCCACTGCCAGCGCAATCTGTTTCGATACCTCGCTGAGCAGTTCTGCGTCGGTTGCCGAGAAAGCATTGTCCTCGAGGCTCCCGAGATTCAAGGCCCCGAAGGTCTGATCGTGCAAAAGCAGTGGAACACAGCAGGCTGAACGGACTCCTTCTGCCAGGAAGCCCTGGGAAACGGTGCTTTTCGATTGTTCAAGGTCATGCCGCCCCAACAAGACAGCCTCTCGCTGCGTGATGGCCGTGGTGGAAGGGCAACCGCATAGCGTACAGCTCGTGCCTTCCTCGATGAATCCTTTTCGGCCGGGAAAATCCAAGGCGTAGAGTTTCAGTTGGTTCGTATGTTGGTCCAAGAGGGCCAGGCTGACCACGTCCGCCTTCATCACGCGCCGGATGCTGACCGTGATCGATGTGAATAACTCTCGTAATTCCAAGTGGGACACGACAGCGTTGTTAACATCGAGCAGTAGACGCTGTCGGTCGCGCTCTCGAGTGAGCTGCGCCTGATAGTCGAGGGCGGCCTTGGAATGCAGCGTATTGTCCAGGGCTACGGCCACCTGCTTAGCCACCTGTTGCATGAACTGGATCTCACGATCCTGGTAATTCCTTGGTTGCAAACTTCCGAATCCCATAGCCCCGAGCCTGCGCTGCACGGTGGTGAGAGGCACAACACAGAACGACCGGATACCGTTCTCGCGAAACAGCCGCATTAGTTCTGGAAAACGATGTTCCTTCTCGACGTCATCCACCGCCATCGGTTGCTGAGTTTTCCACGCCCATCCTCCGGGTGATTCATCAACAGGTATTTCCAACCCGGGCTGGATCGTAGACGGCACCGCAGTCACCAATAACCAGAGCTGCATGACGTTACGGGCCGGATCGTGTAAGACTGCGTTAATGAAATCGAAGGGAACGACCTGCGGGAGCCGTTGTGCAAGCTCTTGCATCAGCTCGTTCAGGTCACGATATGCCGCAATCGCTTCCGATACCTCAAGTAAGAGCCGCAACCTCTCCCGGTCGAGCGTAAGATCGCGGTGATGGAGGACATTGTCCACCGCCACGGCCACCAGTTGGCTCACCTGCTGAAGGAATTCAAGGTCGGTTTCACTGTAGGCCGCTTTCTGCAGGCTGGAGAATCCGATGCTTCCCAGCCTTCGGACAGCTGTCGTGAGAGGTAGACAGCAGAGCGAGTTGTTCCCATCACTCATCATCCGCTGAACGACCACAGGCCAACGTTTCTCTTTGGCAAGATCAGAGATCAACAGAGGTTGCTGCGTACGCCAAACCCATCCCGCAGGCGTGTCGTCGATGAGCTCTTCGTGTCCGCCGATGAGGTCAGCAGGCACGTTAGCCTGGATCGTGTGAAGTCGCATGGCGTTTCGAACTGGATCGTGCAGGCTCAACCCGACGAAGTTCACCGGCACGACGCGGGGCAAGCGCTGGGCGAGATCGCGAAAAAGTTCGTGCAGATCGCGGTGCGCGGCAATGGCTTCCGCAACTTCGAGCAAGGTGCGATACCGCTGTTCCATTGTTTCACAGAGAGCGAAAGGCGACGGTTCCATGGCTGCCTAGTATGAGCCTATAGACGGGGGTGGCTCAAGAGGGCCACTTGCCGAACGGCTAGGTCCCCTCGTAGGCTTGCTGGACTTGCTTCAGATCGGGTTTGGACATGCGCAGGATCGCTGCCATCACTCGCTCCGATTTCGCAGGATCCTTGTCCCTCAGCATCTTATCCCAGGCCGGCACGACTATCTGCCAGGACAATCCATATTTGTCTTTCAGCCAGCCGCAGGGTCCTTCTTCTCCGCCCTCGGAAAGCTTGCCCCACATCTCGTCGATTTCGGCCTGCGTTTCGCACTTCACCATGAATGAGACCGCTTCTGTAAACTTGAAAAGTGGTCCGCCATTGAGCGCGACGAACTCTTGTCCTTCAATTTCGAAGGTCACCGTCATGACCGACCCGGTGGGTCTCCCCGACACCTGTGCGCCGGCCTCTCCATAACGGGCGATCGGTCCGAGCTTCGAGTGCTTGAAGACGGAGACGTAGAAGTTCGCTGCCTCTTCGGCCTTGTCGTCGAACCACAAACAGGGTGTGATTTTTTGCATGCCGGTCCTCTCTCATTTACCTGTGACGATGGATGTTCCCTCCTAGCCTCCCGCCATGGCGCCAACGATGAGCAGCGGTTCAGTTCCTGTCACGACCGCCTCGGGGAGCGGAGTATCCATAGCAACATGTGACAAATCCCGTTCACAGGCGAAAAAGCGGATGAACGGTCGGCGGCATTTCGTTACATGATCGCGAATGGTTCCTCGCAGCATTGGGTAACGAGTTTCCAAGAGATCGAGTGCCGAGTCGATCGTCACTGAGCCGGTGACGTCCAACTCAACTTCGCCGTTGACTCTTGCAAGTATCCGCAAATGTTGAGGCAGTACAACGCGGATCATAGCAAAGTTTGCATCTCCACCGACAAGACGGCTGGTAAGTCTCTTACGATCGGCGTCCAACTGTCGCCGCCATCAGCGGAGCCGTAGACCTGCCCGCCGGTCGTGCCGAAATAGATGCCGCAAGGATCGAGTTGATCGACAACCATGGCGTCCCGCAGAATGTTGACGTAGCAATTCTGTTGCGGCAGTCCCTTCGTCAATGCTTCCCATTCGTTTCCACCAACCTTGCTTCTGTAGACACGCAACTTGCCTTCCGGCGGATAGTGCTCGGAGTCGCTCTTGATGGGCACGACGTAGACGGTATTCGGTTCGTGCGCATGCACGGCGATCGGGAATCCGAAATCACTCGGCAGGTTGCCACTGATCTCCCGCCATGAGGCTCCGCCGTCGTCGCTGCGCAGCACATTCCAGTGCTTCTGCATGAACAGAACGTTCGGACGAGCAGGATGCATCGTGATACAGTGCACACAATGGCCCACTTCCGCATCAGGATCGGGGAGTTCATACTTCGAAACCAATCCCTTGTTGACGGGTTTCCACGTCCGGCCTGCATCATCGCTGCGGAAGGCGCCCGCAGCTGAGATTGCCACAAACATGCGGTCCGGCTGTCCGCAATTCAACAAGATGGTGTGGAGGCACATGCCGCCGGCACCCGGCTGCCACAGGGGCCCTTTGGCGCCACGCAGTCCGGCTAGTTCGAGCCACGTCTTGCCTCCATCGGTGGATTTGAAGATCGCCGCATCCTCCACCCCGGCATAGACTGTATCCGGATCAGTTAGCGACGGTTCGAGGTGCCACACCCGCTTGAATTCCCACGGGCGCTGTGAACCGTCGTAATGTTGGTGCGTGGTCAGCGGCTGGCCCGTTTCCGCCGAGGCGTCGTAGACAAACATATTGCTCTCACCCTTGGGCATGCCATCCGCCCCCATCAGATCTTCTGGTTTCGTGCCCGGCGGATTCCAGGTCTTGCCGCCGTCATCCGATCGTTGGATCACTTGTCCAAACCAACTACTGGATTGTGATGCATAGATCCGGTTTGGATCCGCCGGCGAGCCCTTGAGGTGATACAGCTCCCATCCCCCGAAATGAGGACCATCGACGGTCCACTGTTTCCGCTTGCCGTCCGATGTCAGGATAAACGCGCCCTTCTTGGTTCCGACCAGCAGTCGCACTCCGCTCATAGTCGACTCCTTCCTCTTTTTCGTGAGGCGTTGCGCACTCAGTTATTCATTCGGCAGCCCTGTTATTTCGATCAACGGCCGTACTTCAACCGTTCCAATCCGCGCGCCCGGCACTCGGCCTGCGATACTGACCGCCTCGTTGAGATTCCGCGCGTTGATGAGGAAATAACCGGCGATTTGCTCACGGGTTTCGATGAAGGGACCGTCCGTCAGGAACGGCTTGCCTTCGCGCACCCGGACCATCACTGCCGTTGCCGCCGGCTGCAGCGGCGATGCATTGATATATTGGCCGTTGGCATGCAACTGGTGTGTTAGCTCAATGGATTCGGCGAGCATCTGTTGCCGCTTCTCCTTCTCGATGTTCTGGAAGGCCTCTTCGTTGTGATGCACGATTAGCATGAACTTCATGGCACCCGCTCCCGATTCATCATGGAACATCAAGATTTGGTTTTACGCACAGCCGCCTTCCTTAAGGGGCCGTACCTCAATGCTCCCGAACTGGGCTGCGGGAAACTTTGAGGCGATCCGGACTGCGTCGTTCAGGTCTCTAACATCTATCAATAGATACCCGCCCAGCTGTTCCTTCGTTTCCGCAAAGGGCCCGTCGGTCGTCGACACTTTTCCACCGCGGACCCGCACGGTGGTTGCCGTTTCCACCGGGTGAAGAGGCGAAGCAGCAATGAGCTGGCCCTGTTTCTGCAATACGGCACAGTAGGCCATGGACTCGTCTGAGACCGCGATTCGCTCGTTCTGCGGCATCACATTGAGTGTCTTTTCTTCCACATAGACCAGGCAGAGATACTTCATGGTGTGTTCCTCCAGCGTAAGGATTCAGGCGGCTTGTGCGTTCATCTCCCACAGCGCGAACGTATTGTGTTCCGTGTCTTCGCAAACGGCGAAGTAGCCCATGAGCGGCACGGCGGTTTTTGGCTTGCAGACGGTTCCGCCGAGCTTTTGGACCTTCGTTACAGCCTTGTCAACCGAGGGGACTGAGACGTAGACCGTAATGGATTGTTCAGGATGCAAGCGGGGCATAAGTCCGCCGTCCGGCGAGGCGTCTTTCCCAGCAGTATCGATATGCCAGTAATCAGCAATGGCTGCGGGGAGTTTCGCAAACTTCCAGCCGAACAGTGATCCATAGAATTTCTTCGCCCGACCTAAATCATCAGCAGGCACCTCGAACCAGCAAATACTGGCTGGCATCTTCGAGTTCTTTGCCTGTCGCCTCTGCGCTCGCTTTGCCATACTCTCCTCCTGCCGTTGAAATGTTCTGTTACTACCATCAGCCATCAGCCATACGTCATCGGCTCTCTCGTAAGATAGTCGTCGAGCATGGCCAAAATCGACATCCCAACGTGCTTGCACAAACGCTCATTGACATTCACGTCTAAGCTCTTGATATCGTGTAGAGGTTTGGCTGGTCGAGCAACGAAGACCGTGAGGGAAAGAGGTCAGAAGATGAATCTGCGCTCTGCCACATTGGCTGATGCAGCGTTGTTGCGCTACTGGGATCAACAGCCGCATGTACGAGCCTCAGATCCCAACGACGACTGGGCGTGGGAGATTGAACTCAGTAAGACTCCTGATTGGCGAGAACAGTTGACCGCAGAACATGATATTCGTCCCATCAAATTCATCCAGATTATCGATCCAGCCCGTGAAGAAAGTCACTATTGGGGTGATGTTCCGTCAGGACATCGCGCGATTGATACCTGGATCGGGGAAGAGCGGGATCTCGGAAAAGGTTATGGGACGAAGATGATGCAACTGGCGCTGGCCCGCTGTGTTGCCGATCCGACGGTAACGGCTGTGCTGGTCGATCCGCTTGCTACTAACACTCGTGCCCATCGTTTCTATGAACGTCTCGGCTTCCAGTTTGTCGAATGCCGTCGTTTCGGAGCCGACGAGTGCCTTGTGTATCTATTAGACCGTGCCGATTACACGAAGAGTGTCTCATAGGAAAAAGGCCGCCTGGGTAGGTCGCATCGAATAAGTGACCCGCAATGGAAAGGAAACAATCAGAGAACGATCGCTGCGGATTCCTCCAATCTGCGCTGTCGGGAACCGAATTGGACAGCAAGCTGGTGATATCAGCGCGGCTTTGCTGAGACGGTGATAGAAGGAGGTGGCCGATTCAACCGACCGACGTTGGCCTCCAAATTTCGTTGGCTTCCTCTGACGCTTCCGCAGGCTCGGTCAGGTCCTGTTTTGGGAAGAACGGCACGACTTCAGCCCCCAATTCTTCCAACACGT
>JAYWIP010000018.1:0-8052 GCA_039794465.1 Nitrospira sp. | reverse complement strand
CGGTCTAATCGCGATCCGCACTCCCTCAGGCAGTACCATCCAAGCGGAACTCGCCGACACCCCATTCAAACGCGCGACCGGCCTCATGTACCGAGATCATCTGCAGAAAGACCACGGAATGCTGTTCGTATTCGGCCAGCCGCATGCCTGGTCATTCTGGATGAAGAACACCAAAATCGCGCTCGACTTAATTTGGTTGGACGACAAAAAGCGGGTTGTGCATATCGAGCGGAATGTCCCCGTCTGCACCAAAGCAGACGACTCTTGCCCACAGTATCGGCCGACCAGCGAAGACGCCGTATTTGTCTTGGAGATTGCAGGCGGCACAGCGGCCAGTTACAAAATCGAGAAGGGCTCAACGCTGCAATTCACGAAGTCGTAATCGGAAGCGCGATGGGACAATTGACGTGACGGCTACGGATACACCTGTTTCTATGATTTCTCCTGCCAGGACCGGACACGCCGCGCGGTGATCACACCCTCTACTCGTTCGATGGCTTTCAGTACGCGATTCAAGTGCGCTGTATCGGCGATCTCGACCACAAAATCCAACTCCGCCTTCCGATCCTCGCGTGTGATGATTTCCGCACGACTGATGTTGGCGTGACATTCCGCAATGGCGGAGGATACGTTCGCCAGCACCCCGGTCTTATCCGCGGCAATCACCGCGATCTTCACCGGATGGTGCCCGGGAGTGGCGATATCCCACTCGACCTCCACCAGCCTCGCCCGATCATAATCCAGCGCCTCCAAGTTCGGGCAATCAACAGCGTGGATCGTGAGACCCCGCCCGCGTGTGATGTACCCCAAAATCTTGTCGCCGGGGACGGGGTTGCAACAGCGGGATAACTGCATCAACAAATCCCGTGCTCCCTTGACCTGAATCCCTTTGCTTAGACTCTTGTTGCCCGATACTTTCCCCGGACTGGTCGGCTCTTCAACAGGGGGACTGACAGATGCATGAGCTGCCAGTTTCCCCACGACTTGTGCCGTCGAGAGATGCCCGAAGCCGACGGCGGCAATCAGCTCATCGATCGTCGCATATCCTTCATGTGTTGCGGCATCAAGCAGTTGCCCGGACTTGAACGCCTGCGCGGGAGCCATCCCATGGCGGCGAAACTCTGCCTCCAACAACCGTCGGCCGATTTCAAGACTCCGCGTCTGTTCTTCGACTTTGATCCAATGTTTGATTTTCGTCTTGGCCCGCGATGTCCGCACGAACTTGAGCCAATCCTTGTGCGGAGTCTGGGTGGGTGAGGTCAGAATTTCAATGGTATCGCCACTCTCCACTTCGTGCCGCAACGGCACGATCTTGCCGTTCACCTTGGCACCCACGCAATGATCACCCACTTCCGTATGTATGGCGTAGGCGAAATCAATCGGGGTCGCCCCCTTGGGCAGCTCCTTCACCGAGCCCTTCGGAGTGAACACATAGACAACGTCGTGGAAGAGCTCCAGTTTGACCGAATCCATGAATTGCCGGTTGTCCGGCAGATCCTTCTGCCACTCGACGAACTGCCTTAACCAGCCGAAGGCCTTGCTGTCTTTATCATCGACTCGCCCTTGCTCTTTGTACTTCCAATGGGCCGCAATTCCATACTCGGCCACCCGATGCATATCTTCCGTGCGGATCTGAAATTCGACATGCTCCCCCTTCGGCCCTACGACGGTCGTATGGAGCGACTGATAGAGATTGGACTTGGGAATCGCGATGTAATCCTTGAACCGGCCTGGCAACGGACGCCACAAGGAGTGGATCACGCCGAGCGTGGCGTAACAATTCATTTTGCTATCGGTGATGATTCGCAGCGCCGTAAGATCGAACACCTCGTCGAACGAAATCGACTGTTTGTTCATTTTCTGATAGACGCCGTACAGATGCTTCGGCCGGCCATAGACCGTTCCGACCAATCCGTTGTCGTCCAACGCCTTCTGCACAAGCGTGGTCACCTCTTGGATATACTGTTGCCGGTCCTCGTCCCGTTTGGCCACGCTGACGCGCAGCATTTCATAGACATCCGGCTTCAGATGTTTCAGACAGAGATCTTCCAGTTCGTTCTTGACCCAGCCGATCCCGATGCGATTGGCCAGGGGGGCGTAAATCTCCAGTGTTTCCTGCGAGATTTCCTGCCGCTTCCGCTCATCGAGGTGCTCCAGCGTCCGCATGTTATGCAACCGATCAGCGAGCTTGATGATCACGACGCGGATATCGTCCGCCATCGAGAGCACCATCTTTCGGAAATTTTCCGCCTGTTTTTCCTCCGAGCTTCTGAAGGTAATTTTTCCGATCTTGGTGACGCCGTCGACCAAGTGGACCACTTCTTTCCCAAACTCCCGTTCAAGTTCCTCGACCGTCGCCACCGTATCTTCCAGGGTATCGTGGAGCAATCCGGCCACGACCGCCGTCACGTCGGTTTTCAACATCGTCAACACCCCGGCCACCGCCACAGGATGCTGTACATAGGGTTCTCCGGAACGCCGCGTCTGGCCTTCGTGCGCCTTGGCGGAAAACTCATAGGCCTTGCGGATCACACTGAGATCCGTGTCCGGTTGATAGTTCCGGACCCGCGTCAAGAGCTGCTCGATATCGGTAACTGTTTCGTACACCATACACCCTACTCGGACACCGCGGGGCGAATGTCGCGGATGCGCAATTGAATCCGATCGTATCCGTTCCAATGATTCATTTCAGGCGTAAACGCCACATCCACGGGCGTTCGAATCGAGAGGCCCTGGGCTTCGAGCGATTTCATGCCGAACCCAATCCCGTCGAAGGCGAGCGACCGCCCTTGGCGGAGCGTCATCTTGAGATGCTTCTCCCCTACCACGCGTGCAGTCATAATCTCCAGCCGCCGTCCCGCGAACATTGGTTCCGGATTGCCGGCCCCGAAAGGATGCAGCGAACCGATTTCCTGAAGCAGGCGGTGGGTGACCTCTTCCAATTTGACTTCAGAATCGACATGCAGCGAGGGAACATGTCCGGCTGAGTGCGCCCACTGGCTCGCCGCCGCAGCAAACCGCTCGGAAAATTCAGACAACCGGTCTTCATGAACGGTTACCCCTGCGGCGCTGGGATGCCCGCCGAACGCCACCAGCAGATCACGGCAAGATGCCAGGCCCTGGTAGAGATCAAATCCGGGAACGGTGCGGGCCGAGCCCTTACCGATTCCTTGCTCATTGACGGCGATCACAATGGCCGGACGGTGAAACCGTTCGACGAGACGCGCCGCCACAATGCCAACCACCCCCAAATGCCACCGGCGAGAGGCCACCACGATAGCGCCGGGGAGTTCACCAGACTCCACCACGGCAAGTGCCTCTTGCATGATCTCGCCTTCAAGCTGCTGCCGAGTCCGATTCAAGTGGTCAAGCTCTTCGGCCAACTGTTTCGCATCCGACTCAGACTCCGTGGTGAGTAACTGGACCCCCTTTATCGCCTCATCCATTCGGCCTGCTGCGTTCAGCCGGGGAGCCAGTTTGAATGCAATGGTCTCTGCCGTGCAGGGTTTTGTCACCCCGGACACCTGTTTCAACGCCCTGATTCCGCACCGGGCCCCGCGGGAAATTTGCGCCAGCCCGTCACGCACAAAGGTTCGGTTTTCATCTTGCAGCGGCACGACATCGGCAATGGTCGAGAGCGCGACCAAATCCAAAAGCGACTCCAACGAGACCGATCCAGACCCATACGTCGCCTCATACGCACCGGCCACTTTGTACGCCAGCCCGCCGGAGCACAATCCACGGAATGGATAACGGGCATCGCGCCGATGGGGATTCATGACGGCCAACGCCGGTGGCAGATCCTCATCGGTCTGGTGATGGTCCGTGACGATCACCTCAAGTCCCAATCCGTTGGCCACCGCAATCTCATGATGCGACGTTGTCCCGCAATCCGACGTCACCAGCAGCGTCACCCCCTCGCCTGCCAGTTTTCGGATCGCGCCTTCATTCAATCCATATCCCTCGCGGACTCGATGCGGCACATAAGCACAGGCATTGGCACCCAGCCCTCGGAAGAATGAGAGGTAAATGCTGGTCGCTGACATGCCGTCGACATCGTAGTCGCCGTAAAAACAGATCCGTTCCTGCCGAATTGTCGCCCGGTGCAGGCGTTCGACGGCCTTGTCCATGTCGGGAATCAAAAAGGGATCGTGGGCTTTGCCGGGAGACATCCAGGCTGTGGCTTCATCGAGCGTGGTCACGCCACGAGCCATCAACAGCGACGCTGTGGCGGAAGAAATCGATAACGCCTGAGCCAGGGCCGCCCGTTGAGTCGGATCAATATCGCGAAAGATCCAGAGTTTCGAGTGCATCCTCACCTCGTGACGGGCGTCGGTCTATGTGGAAATGCGTTCGCCGTGAATCACCTTACAGTATTCACATGAATTCTACGGAGTTACGCGGATGGTAATGGCTCCCCTCCCCTTTGTCAAACCGCCCTCGGAACGCATGAGAGACTGATATCAGAGGGAAATCGGGAACAACCCTGGATTCTGGACACGGGGAGGGAACGATGAACGAGAGGAGCGAACAGAACAACGAAAGAGGAAGGGACAGGCGGGCAGCCCGCTACTCCCCTCCCTTTTGAACGTAGTTTTTTACGAATTCTTCGGCATTCTTTTCCAGCACATCGTCGATTTCATCGACGAGCTTGTCGATATCTTCCTTGAGCTTCTTGCCGGCCTCAACGACCTTGGGATTCGCTTTGACCTCATCCTTAGCCTGGGGCTCCCGTTTCGGTTCTTGTTTGCGCTCTTGTTTTTCCATTCGAGCACCTCCCCTGGATCAGGGACCGTGTTGTGGTTCACTCACCGGCACGACCGCACAAGCTCACCTTACTCCACGCCACCAAAACCCGTCAAGGCAAGGGCTAAAACGAGAAGCGCCGTCCGTATTAAGTCCGGACGGCGCTTCACACGTCACAAACGATGTCTCTCGATGATTTTATCTCGCAATCAATGACACGATCAGCAGCGCGACGATGTTAATGACCTTGATCATCGGATTCACCGCCGGCCCGGCCGTATCCTTATAGGGATCGCCGACCGTGTCACCGGTGACCGCGGCTTTGTGCGTGTCGGTCCCTTTCAGGCCCTGTTCCTCGATGAACTTCTTCGCATTGTCCCAGGCGCCGCCGCCGCTCGTCATCGAAATCGCGACGAAGAGGCCGGTGACGATGCTGCCGACCAACACACCACCGAGCGCTTGGGGCCCGAGGACCAGCCCGACGACCACGGGCGAGATCACCGGAATCAACCCGGGCACCATCATCTTTTGAATCGCCGCCTTGGTGACGATGTCGACACAGGTACCATACTCCGGCTTGCCGGTCCCTTCCATGATGCCCTTGATGGTCCGGAACTGCCGCCGCACTTCTTCCACAATCAAGCCGCCTGCTTCACCGACAGCTCGCATACAGAGCGCGCCAAAGATAAACGGCAGCATGCCGCCCAAGAACAATCCGACCAGCACCTTGGGATTGGAGAGGTCGAACGCCGCCAACGCAGGATTATGCGCCGCAACCTCACGGGAATATTCCGCAAACAGCACCACCGCCGCCAACCCGGCTGAGCCGATCGCATAGCCCTTCGTCACCGCTTTGGTTGTGTTGCCGACCGCGTCGAGCGGATCGGTGATGTCGCGCACCGCTTTGCCCAAATGCGACATCTCGGCAATTCCGCCCGCGTTATCCGTAATCGGACCGAACGCGTCGATCGCCACCACGATGCCGGCCATCGAGAGCATCGACACCGCCGCCACGGCGACACCGTACAGACCACCGGAGTCCGCTCCGCCGCAAATCCAGAAACTCCCGAGAATGGCCGCTGCAATCACCACCACCGGCGCCGCCGTCGCCTGCATGCCGACCGCCAGACCCGCGATGATATTCGTCGCATGACCGGTTTCACTGGCCTTGGCGATATACTTCACCGGCTCGTAATTCTTCGACGTGTAGTAGTCGGTAATGAACACCAGAGCCAAGGTCACGATCAATCCAATCAACGCCGCCCCGTAGTAGCTCATGCCGCTGACTCCGCCGACGCCGTCCATAATCTTCGACGTAATGGGAAAGAACGCCAGGGCTGCGATGCCGCCGGCCACGAACAGGCCCTTGTACAAGGCCGTCATGATCTCACCGCCCTCACTCACTTTCACGAACAAGATCCCGATAATCGTCGCGAAGATCGTCACACCGCCCAGCGCGAGCGGATACAGAATCGGCGCGGTCGCCCCCTTGAACATTGTGAAGGCCAAGACCATCGCCGCGACCGTCGTCACCGCATAGGTTTCAAACAGATCCGCGGCCATGCCGGCGCAATCGCCGACGTTGTCACCGACGTTGTCCGCAATCACAGCCGGATTGCGAGGGTCATCTTCAGGGATGCCGGCTTCCACTTTTCCCACCAGATCCGCGCCCACGTCCGCCGCCTTGGTATAGATACCGCCGCCGACACGAGCGAAGACCGAGATCAAACTGCCGCCGAATCCGAGACTCAGCAAGGCATGAATGGCTTTTTCTTGCCCCGCCACCGATTGTGCAATCATATAGAAGGTCGTGATCGCCAACAGTCCCAGACCGATCAGCAACAGACCGGTCACCGCGCCCCCTCGAAACGCGACGGTCAAGGCGGCGTTCATACCGTCGTGGGCCGCTTGAGCCGTCCGTACATTCGCGCGCACCGCGATGATCATGCCCACATAGCCGGCGATTGACGAGGCTCCCGCGCCGACCAGAAATCCGATCGCCGTCAACAGGCCGAATTTGTCGGAGGCCGCCCCGGCCCCCCAGAGCACCACGAACAGCACAGCCGCCACCATCCCCACCGTCCGATATTGGCGATTCATGTAGGCGCTGGCACCCTCCTGAATAGCCTTGGCAATTTCCTGCATCTTTGCGTTGCCGGCGTTCAGTTTGAACACCCACATAGCCAGATAGAGGCCATAGGCAATTCCGGCCACAGCCGCGATCAATGCAAACGTGACAATCGCTGAATCACTCACGGGATACCCTCCTGGTGGATAAACGCACTTCTTATGTCACACGGCTGCCCGTGGCTTCAACCCATCCAAAGTACATGAGGCAAGTGGGGAAACCGTCTGGCGCGTAGGAGCAGCGAGCGGCTAACTATTGGAAAAGCCGCGCCATTCTATACAGATGGACCGTGCGGATCAAGACGAAAGATGGGGGTTGGCAATAGGTGCATTCACATTGAACGATCACGACGAACCGATACTCTAGGTTTACGCCGACAACCGACTTTGTTATAGTCCGCGGAGCGCGGAGCGACGGATGGGACTAGAACCGAATTATATCGTCATCGACGGCCAGAATTTCAGCAAGGTGAAGCTGGCGCTGGATAATCACGTCTACAAGAACTGCCAGATCGATGACTGCGACCTCTATTTTAGCGGCGGGCAATACGAACTACTGGATACCCACATTACCAATTCGCGCCTGATCCTCAACCACCCGGCCAAGGGCATCTACAATGCCCTGCAGATCTTCAAGATGAAATCACCGGGCTCGCGCATCGTCTTCGAGTAAACTCCGAAGGACGTCGTCCTTGCCCTATTCCTACGACTACACCAGCAAAGCAGTCGGTGAGAGCGCTGCCCGACGATACTTCCGCTCCTTGAAAATGGCGCTCACCCGCTATATTAGGGCCAAGACCTTCCGCTACAACGGCCAGGAATACGAGTACCTCTATCACCCCTATAACAGGACCTGGAAAAATGAACGCGGCGTCGAAATCCCGATCTTCCGTGAACTGCTGCTACACCACCAGGGCAAGCGGGTCCTCGAAGTCGGCAACGTCCTGTCGCACTATTTTCCCATTCAGCATGACGTCGTCGACAAATACGAGGTCAGTCCCGGCGTTATCAACAAGGATATCGTCGAGTTTATCCCCCAGCAGAACTACGACCTCATCGTTAGTATCTCGACGCTGGAGCATATCGGGTGGGATGAACAACCGCAGGAACCGGCCAAGCTGCTCCAAGCAATCGAGTATCTTCGGAACCGCTGTCTCGCCCCCGGCGGAAAGATCGTGG
>JAYWIP010000017.1:0-11567 GCA_039794465.1 Nitrospira sp. | reverse complement strand
GAGCATTTTCCGATCAAGAATCCCCTGGATCTGATTTTCTGCCGGAACGTCATGATCTACTTCGACCGTCCGACTCAAGAAACGCTCGTCAATAAATTCCATTGGTACCTGAAACCAGGGGGGCATCTCTTTATCGGTCATTCTGAAAGTCTGCAATGGGTCAATCATCCATTTACATTGGTGGCTCCGACGATCTATCAGAAGGAGTGCTGACCCTATGCCCGAGGTGGATCTGGAGCGATTCGATCACATCCGGCGCATGCGAGACAATCGATTTCCGCATGAAATCGCATCCATCCTGCCGGGGGAATTCTTTGTGAGCGCCGATCCCATGATCGTGTACACCGTGCTCGGGTCATGCATCTCCGCCTGCATTCGCGATCCGATCGCCCGAGTCGGAGGGATGAATCATTTCATGTTGCCGGAGCCGAAAGAAGGAGGCTACGACTCATGGGGAGAATCAACCCGATACGGATCCTATGCCATGGAGTCGTTGATCAACGGGATTCTCAAGCGAGGGGGGCTCAAGAGTCGCCTGGAGGTAAAACTGTTCGGGGCAGGGAAAATATATGAAGGGAATATCGATGTCGGGGCGCGCAACGTCGACTGGGTGCGGGAGTATTTGCGTGCGGAAGGGTTGATGCCGGTCAAGACTGATTTGGGCGATGTCTATCCGCGGAAGGTGTACTACTTCACTGAATCGGGGCGGGTGTTGCTCAAGAAGATCGAGCGTCTGAAAAACCGGACGATTGCGGACCGCGAGACGGAGTATGCGGAAAAAATGCGATCGATGACACAGCAGCCGGCGGAGGATGTGACGCTCTTCTAAGGAAACGTGAAACGTCGTTCGTATCTCGTCGTTCGCAAGTCCGGAACGGGATACGCTTCACGATATACGAGGTACGGATGGAGAAGATTCGCGTGCTGACAGTCGATGACTCCGCACTGATGCGGCAGGTACTGACGACTTTGCTGTCGAAAGACCCGGACATCGAAGTGATTGGAAGCGCGCCGGATCCCTATATCGCCCGTGAAAGAATCAAGGCGCTGAATCCTGATGTGCTCACGCTCGATGTGGAAATGCCCAAGATGGATGGCCTGACGTTCCTGGAGAAGCTGATGCGCGGGCATCCGATGCCGGTCGTGATGGTCAGTTCGTTGACCGAGGTCGGCTGCGAGACAACGTTGCGGGCTCTGGAACTTGGGGCGGTCGATTTCATCACCAAGCCCAAGATCGATTTGCGGGAAGGCATGGAGGAGGTGGCTCAGGACTTGATCGGAAAAATCAAGGCCGCGGCTTGCGCAAAGGTCGGAGGTTCCAAGTCTCATGGTTCAAGTGTCAAGGCGGCCCTGAAACTTGACACTTGCTACTTGAAACTTGGATCTGGTTCGGGAGCGATGCTTAAGACCACCGACACCATCATCGCCATCGGGGCGTCCACCGGTGGCACCGAAGCGGTCAAGGAGATTCTGGTTCAGATGCCTCCGAATACCCCTCCGATCCTCGTCACGCAACATATGCCGGAGCGGTTTACAAAAACGTGGGCCGACCGGATGAACAGTCTCAGCCGGATTGCCGTCAAGGAAGCACAAGACGGAGATAGTGTGTTGCCCGGCCATGCGCTGGTTGCTCCGGGTGGCTATCACATGGAATTGGTCCGAAGCGGAGCCCGGTATTCTGTCCGCATTAATCAGAACCCTCCGGTTAACCGCCACCGCCCGTCGGTGGATGTGCTGTTTTCGTCGGTGGCCAAGTACGCCGGTGCCAACGCCGTGGGAGTGATCCTGACTGGTATGGGAAACGACGGCGCGAAGGAACTGTTGACGATGAAACAGGCCGGTGCGTTCACGATCGCACAGGATGAAACAAGTTGTGTCGTGTTCGGCATGCCGAAGGAAGCCATCAAGCTCGGCGGCGCAGACACAATATTGCCGCTCACCGATATTGCAAGCGCAATCTGTGTTCATGCCAGTCGCTAAAATCAAGGAGGACTCATGTCGATGCAAACAAAAGAGCGTGTTGTTCCGAATGGGATAGTCCTGGACGTGACGGGGGATCTCACCTACGCGAACCGCGAACACTTCAAGGCAGCTGTCGAGTCCGTTCGGAAGCGGGGCTACCGGCACCTGATTCTGAACATGGCCGAGGTACGGTTCGTTGACAGTTCCGGATTAGGCTTGCTGGCCCTTGTGGCCCAGAACTTCAAGATTACCCAAGGCAAGCTCAGTATGCTGAAGCCGCAAAGCTATGTGCGGGATATTATGACGCTGGCGAATATTCCCAAGCTCATTCCCGTATACGACAACGAAGCCGACGCGCTGGCCGCCTATCAGATGGCTGCATAACTGAACTGGATCACAACACGGCGCATGCCGTGCTGATTGTTTCGCGGGGCGAAACTTTGGCCGATCAGTCCGGGACGTGGCTCCCAGCACAGCGGAGTCCGACGCATGGAAGCCGAAATCCACAATACGGGGTCAAGCATGTCGATGTCTTCAACTCAACCGGGGGCCTCCCCAGACCTGGCCGCCCGGACGCCGCAGCCAACTGTGCTTGTGGTTGACGATGAGCCGGTGTCGCGAACCCGGATGGCGGCGCGCCTGAAGCGGCTTGGGTATCGAGTGCTTCAAACCGGCGATGGGAAAGCCGGACTGGAACTGTTGCGCCGCGAGCGCCCGGATCTGACGATTCTTGATTGGATAATGCCGGAATTGGACGGGCCATCGGTCTGCGAACTGGTTCGGCGTGACCCGGAGATTTGTTCCAGCCAGATCCTCATGATGACCGGCCATGATCAGCCGGATCAGATTGCAGAGGGTCTGGCCCGTGGCGCGGATGATTTTCTCAGTAAGGCGGCCAGCCCGCAGGAGATTGCCGCGAGGGTCCAGGCCGGGATACGTGCCGCGTCGATGATCCGTCGGTTGGAACATGCCACAGACGAGATTCGACGAAAACAGGATGCAATTGAACGGGAACTGCAATCGGCCGCGCGGTATGTGGAATCCTTGCTGCCGAAACCGGGCCCACTTCTGCCAGGCGTGGAACTGGCCCATGCCTATCGGCCCTCGTCCGCATTGGGCGGAGACCTGTTCAACGTGGTGCGATGGGATGAGCATTCACTTGGTCTCTATTTGCTCGATGCCTCGGGCCATGGTGTGTCGCCTGCACTGCGCTCTGCGGCATTTGCGACGTTTTTGCGGGAAGATAACTTGCTGTATCGCGTGGGATCAAGCGATCCGGGAGTGATTCTGACGGAAGCCAATCGGCAGTTTCCTCTTATGGAGGACGGCAGCTACTTCACGATCGTGTTCGCGCGGCTTGATATTCGGACCCATACGTTGTTCTACTCGTCGGCCGGCCACAATGGATTGATGCTTCATCGCAGGTCAGGCGAGGTGTGTTGGCTCGCCCAGCCGAATCTTCCGCTTGGATTCGACGCCGGGAACGTCTATGGCACGGTGGGCATGCAGCTCATGGTCGGAGACCGGCTGTATCTGATGAGCGACGGGCTGTACGAGGTGCCTTCTCCGAGCGGTGAACTGTGGGGACAGACTCGCCTGGAGACAGCCATGCGCGAGGCATCCGGCCGGTCGTTGGCCCACGCACTGTCTCACTCCATCGAGGAAGCCGCGCGGTGGCTGGGACATGACCACTTCCCCGACGATGTTGCCGTGATGGGTATCGAGTTTAGGGATGAGACTTTGGTGAACGGCGAGCGGGGGAACCCGGCACGATGAGCGCCGATCAGGTTTTCAATCTGGATGAGGCGTTGGCGCGAACCGATCATGATCTGGAGCTGTTCCGGACAATGGCGGCGCTGTTCATGGAGCACGGTCCGAAGGACTTGGCCGAGATCAAGACCGCCCTCGCTGCCCACGATGCTGAGGCGGTGGGGCGATTCGCGCATCGCTTAAAGGGGGCGATCCTGCAATTCGGCGCTCCTGCCGCACTGGAGGCCGCAAAACAAATGGAACAAGCGGGAAAGCAGGGCGATGTGGCGGCTGCCGCCGGTCTGTGCAATGAGCTGGAGATCCAACTGCGCCGGCTTGTGGACGCGCTGCGCCAGGCCGTAGTCAAAGGACTCGCCGTATGATTGTGCCGAATCCGTTCTGCCGTGTACTGGTGGTCGATCCGTCTCCGGAGATTCACGCGAGGATTGCGCGTTATGTGGAAGGGAAGGGAGTGGCCGTGACAACGGCCCCAGATCCCTCCTCCGCGGTGGCTGCGATGGACCGGGGGACGCCTGATATCGTGATCACTGATTTGTTTCTTCCCGGCAATGCCGGCCTTGCCTTGACCAAGGAAATCAGAAGCCGCCATGAGCTGTGTCCTGTCATCGTCATGGCCAAGGATGCGCCGGAGCCGGTGGTTATGCAGGCTCTCCGCGCGGGGGCCGTCGAGTATCTCCAGAAGCCGGTGAGCGAAGAAGGCCTGGACCGCGCTTTGGCGCGTGCTCGGCAGCATGTGTCAGGCGAGCTCATGGATCTACCGGAGGCGTCCCGATTGGAGTGCCGGTTGACAATGGGGCCCGATCTGGATTGTCTCCCGCGAGTCATCGCGTGGCTCATGAAAGTGAGTGTCCGGTCGTTTCCCGAATCGCGACAGTTACAGGTAAGGGGCGCGTTGCAGGAATTGGTGTTCAACGCGATTGAGCACGGGAGTTTGGATGTATGTTCTGACGATAAGCGGAAGGCGCTCTATGAGGGACGATATGATGCGATGCTTGAGGAGCGGAGAAACGATCCCCGCTACAGAGATCGCAAGGTCGTCATCGCCGTGATCCGGGATCGGGACAAGGCATGCCTGACATATCGCGTCACCGATGAAGGGAAAGGCTTCGACTGGCGGCGAAGCCTTTGCCAATCCCAGGATACCGGCAGGGAAGATGCCAGTGGGCGGGGGATATTGTTGGTGCAGGCCTTCTTCCCGACCCTTTCCTATAACGAATCGGGCAATGAAGTGACATTCACGGTGCCGCTGGGCTAGATTTCAAGTTCCAAGTTGGGAGGTTCAAGGTGAGAGAACCGGCTCTGCTTACTTGGAACTTGCAACTTGTTGGCGAGTTAGAACACCCGCAGATATTGCACGGTGCTTTCGCCCTTGTCGGCCTCGCGGCGCAACAGGGCAAGCGCCGTTTTCGTCGATTCGTTCACAGTGATGGCCAGGCGGGCGGAGAAAAACTCTGATTTGACGTCGTAGTCCGTGCGAAGCCGTTGCCCGATATCCTTAAAATTGCTGATTCGATCGAGATCCACCTTGGTCTTATAGGGCCGTCCTTGCACGATCTCTGTGGCCATCGCTTGCGTGATGTCCGTGTCCAGGGATTGGATGACGAGAAAATCGGCGGTGTTGATGTTGAGCGGCGCGCTGCCGTCCAGCGGGTAGACCGTCACATAGCGTGACAACCGGTCAATGATATCCGGCGTAAAGCCTTTGATCAGCCGGAGGTCGGCGAGCGACTGGAGCCGCTCATTGGCGGCTCGGTACGCCGGTCTCTGCGATTGGTAGTACGCGCTCTCCGCGCCGGCCGGCCGCGGGTTGTCGTCTTGGTCGGTCCAATCGATCAGGGCATCGACGAGATCCGGATTGAGTTGGAGCAGTTCGAACAGCCGACGCATTCGCTCCGTTGCGGTCTTGAACTTAATCTGATCGTTCGCCGCGGCGATGAAGTCGTTCAGGTTGAGTTTGCCGCGTTCGTCCTGGATCTGGGCGCTGAGGAAGCCGTCGCCGATTGCGTAGTTCTTGATCGGCATGGCCCAGAGGTCCGTCGGGGCGTCGAACTTCTCACCGGTTTGCTTGTCGCGCAGAAAGTCCTGCTGCAGCACGGCGCGCGCCGCTTGCACGGCGGCGCGCGTCAACATGCTCGCTTTGAAGTTGTCCCGGAACGCGGCGGCTTCCCGGTACTCCCGCCGGGCTTCCGCGTCGAATTCCAGGATGAGTGCGACCAGGAGAGTCAAGACCAGCAGGGCCAGGAGCAGCGCAACGCCCCGTTCATCAGCCTTTCGCATAACTCAACACCCGCACGGTCGCGTCGAGATTGACGGGGTTGTCGAATTTTGGACGGATCTGCAGATGACGGACCTGCAGATCATACGGGGCTTGATCGATCGCTGTGAGGAAGGCCAGCAATTCGGGCAATTGCACGCCGTCGAGCCGCAGATCGACCGCCGTCTCTTGATAACCCTGCGGAAGGGACTGTACTTGGGGCTGCATGCCTGCGATCCGATCTCGAACACGCGACGTGGCGGCCGCTTCTTCCATAAAAGTCAGCAGAGAAAAACGGCTGTCGGCCGGCGGCAGGCGATTCTCGGCCTTCGCCAATCGGTCGTTCTTCGCCGCGTATTCTCGGCTGAGCAGCGCCAGCTCGTGAAGGTCTTTCTGTTTGCGCACCGTCTGTCGCTCCAACCGGTCAAGTGTGGAGAGGAGGGGATCGACGGCGAGCACAAAGAGCAGGCTGAGTCCGATGACGATCCCGCCGATGAACAGGATGGTCCGTTCACGCGGGGCCAATTGCTGCCAACGCTCGCGCAAGGTCTGCATCATGGCCGCACCGTTACGGTCATGCGAAACACCACTTGGTTGGGCGCGGCGCCTACGCGGGTTTCCGTCACCGAGGCGTCCTCGAACTGGGGGCTTGCGCTGAAGGTGTGTTTGATTTTATCCACAGCGTCGAAGGAGGTCGTCTCAGCTTCCATCAGAATGGTCCCGCCGTCCACCGTCAGCTCGCGGACCTTCAGGGAGGTGCCGGCTGGCAGCTGCTTGACAAATGTCGACAGCGTCTGCAACACCTTCCCGTGCCCTTGCGAACTGTCAATCACAGCGAGCGCTTTGTCCACCTGTCCCATGCGGTACCGGGCCTGATCGAGTTCGTCGCCGGGCAGGGCGCTCGATCCAAAGACCTGTTCATATTGGGTCTGGAGGGCGGCCTTGAGCTTGGCGACCCGTTGGTCTTTCAACATCAGATGGATGGAAAAGTCTGCGAGGGCCAAGAGTCCGATGACCACCACTGCGCCGATCATGAGGCGGCGGTCTTGTTTGGAGATAGCCGCTGCGGCAGCCGACTCACCGCCGGCGGTCTTCAAGTCGAGCGCCAGCCCGAGCGGCGACGGTGTGAACCGCCAGCGTGGCTTGACGATCTTGGGGTGAATTGCCAGGCCGAAGGCAATGGAAAAGGCTTTCGGACTGTCGGCGCCGAATCCCTGCCTGGGGCCAACGGGATAGAGCCCTAACTGGCGGGCCACGAATCCGCCCACTTCCCGAAGTTTCGCACCGCCTCCCGATACCCAGCAATGGGTGAACTGTCCTCGCTCGGTTCCTTCATAGGCTTGGATGGTAACGCGCAGCTCCCGCAATAGCGGCTCCAGCCAGGTATCCACCTGTTCGACGGCCATGGCGCGCTTACGCCTCTCCGCATCGGCAAAACTGCATGCCTCCCGTAACGCCAAGGCGTGGGTCAGTTGATTCCCTCCCCAGAGGATGGTGCGCAGCACCACCGGCCGTCCTTCATGGATCAGGCAGAGCGTGGTCTTCGAGGCGCCGACATCGATGATGACCAAATCGTTCGGGACGCCGCCGTGTTCGCTCCGGAGATACTGGGTGACGGAGAACAGTGCCATCGCATCGACGTTGATAGCCGACGGCTCGACATCGGCCTGGGCCAAAAATCGGAGGTGTTCGGCCACCTTGTCTTTCGGTGCGGCGGTGACCAGGACGTCCGAGCCCTTATGCTCACGGGGGGCGCCGTTCGCGGTGTGTCCAGGCGGCAAGACGAGGCTGCCGATCGCCAGTTCGTCCAGCGGCATGGGCACCAGGTTCTCCACTTCAAAGGGCACCACCTGGGCGAGTTTGCTGGAATCCTTAAATGGGAACGACAGGGTGCGGATGAACAGATCCTGGCAGGGGATGGCGGTGACGAGCCGGTCTGTGGCATAGAGACCGTGTTGCCAGAGAAAGCTGCGTAAGGATGTGACGCGTCGAGCCGGCTCCAAGTCTTCCGGCCTCGTGAAGGGCATCGGGTGCTGGAAGTAGTCGATCGATTCGCGCCCGCTCAAGCGGCGGCGGAACCGGACGGCTTTCAATCCCGTCTGTCCGATGTCAAGTCCGACACATTCCGTGACGATGGCCATGCAACCGCTTTCGTTTCACGATTCCAGGTTCAA
Source organism: Nitrospira sp. (assembly GCA_039794465.1). Lineage (GTDB taxonomy): Bacteria > Nitrospirota > Nitrospiria > Nitrospirales > Nitrospiraceae > Nitrospira_D. Next base: position 3,407 of record JAYWIP010000017.1, on the reverse strand, counting down.
GCTACAAGGTACAGGGTTCAAGGTTCAAATGCGAGCGAACAACTCCGATGCATCGGCACCTTGCATCTTGGACCGTGCACCTTTTCTGTTACTTTACAACGCAATCCTGGCTTGCGCCAATGGGCCAACGATTTTTACAGTGAGCGTAGTCCCGGCCGGCAGGGGAGGTAATCCCAAGGCGTCAGCCTTCGAGGCGAAGCCGGTGCCGGGCGTGACCGCGACGGTCAAGGCCAATTGGCTGTTCTGTATCGGCTGCTGGAGTGTGATGGTGCCTTGCCCCGTGAATGACCCATCGACGCCATCGCCGTTCAACTCCGTCACGTTGCAGATGGAATCTTGGCAGGCTACCCTCGCGGATACCTTCGTAAAGGCCAAGGACAGGGTTCGCCCATTGCCCAACGGAATGTGATCAATTGCCAGGTCCGTCGCGTCGGCCTTCCACGTGCCCGCGCCTTTCAAAGAGCCGGTTGCTGTGTGAACGGAATCAATGTGATGGGAGAAATCTCCGCTGAGCACGCCGTGGCTGATGTACCGACCGAGGAGTTTGGAGAGATCGATTTGTTGGAGCTGTCCTTTCAGGGAGACGGATCCTTCCGCCAAGGACCATGACGGGGCGGTCAAGGCGGCTTTCGCCAGTCCCGTGTTGAACGCCGCGTCATCCAGACGGGCCTCGACATCCAGGCGTAGTCCGCCGGTTAATGCGGCGAGCAGGCCGACCTTCGCATCCAGGTGCGCCAACTGAATCGGCGCCCAGTCCGGTTTTGTCAGGGTGACGTTCCGCCAGGTCAGCCCCAGCGGCCACGCCGCCGTCCAGTTCGTCGCGCGAACGTCCACGCCGGTGATTCGATTCAATTCGGACACGGCGCGTGCGTGCAACGCGTCATAGGGAAAGGTCGCCGCCATTCCTGTTGCAACGGCACACAGGCCGACGATTGTCCACATCAAGATCGGTTTCCACGCCCCCAGCCATGCCGTGGTCATGACGACGCTCCGATCGTCACCCACTCTCTCACCGTCCAGGGAGGCTCATCGGACTGTTGGAACGTCACTTCGAGCAGCAGCGCTTTGGGCAACTTGGCGGCCGCCGGCCACTCGTCGATCCATATGCGGCTTTGCCCGTCGAAATAGCGCAGATTAAAGCCTTTCACCCGGTCGGCCAGTTCGAGCTGATCGAGTGAGTCGTCGGTGAGGCCGTAGAGATTCTTCTTCGCGAAACGCATCAGGCGGTCGCCGTCGCGTGTGTACACGACGCGGATGGTCTCGGTCGTCGCGCCGCCGGTGCCGTCGCTCATCGTCAGAAACGCGAGCGTATCCGCCGGCTGACCCTCCAGTGTTCCATTGATGCCGGTCCAAGGGAACGGTTTCTCATGGGAGCTCAATGAGATCTCGTCGGCCATGACGCGCAGCACTCTCCTGATCGTTTGCTCCTGTGCCGCCCGGTCGCGGCCCGCCTCCGCAAGGCGGGTCGTCGTAAGGAGCGAGCCAAACACCATCGCTGCGATGGTGGCGAGGAGCGTAATCGCCACCAGGACTTCAACGAGGGTAAAACCCGCATCGGGTCTAGAATGTGAGGCCGGCGAAGACATATGTGCTCACTTCCAACGCTTCCTCAGACACCCCCCGCGGCCACGACACTTTGATGCGGACTTCGCGGATGAGCGGCAGCGGCGTTGGGGCGATAGTTCGCTTCCATTTGTAGCCTGGGGCTCGATCGTCCGCCGCCACCGTCGCCGGCGCGCCGAGCGGGGCGTTCCTGAAATCGCCGGTGGTTTCTCCTATAGGGTATACGCCGACCAGTTCCGCTTCGACCAGTTTTTCTTGGGCCAGCAGCGTCGCGGCTCGCAGTTCGGTGGCCCGCTGGTGCAGGTCCAGATCAAAATTGCGGAGCCCCAAGAGAATCGGCAGGGCAATAGCCAACAGGGCAATGGCCAGCAACACTTCGAGCAGCGTGAATCCCTGTTCGCCGGATTTCCCGGTGGGTGAGGTCTGCAGCATGACTATTTCGCGGCGGCCTGCAACAGGATCTTGACTCGGTCCGGAATCGGGCGGGCTCTCGTGAGATCGAACCGTTGATCGGAGGTCCGGATACGGCCGGTCAGCGGGTCGACCGCCAGGCCGAGCAGACTGTTGCCGGCGTCGGTCAGATACACCGTGGCGGGATCGATGCGGCCGTTCGGAAAAAAGGACAGATCAGCCCGCCCATATGTCCGTTTGGTGAAGCCGACGGAGACTTCCGTGAATCGAATCGATTCGGGGAGCGACAGCGGTGTCGCCCAGGTGGCATCGAGCGGGCGCTTTTCTTCCCGGCCGTCCACCACCATGGCCCAGTAGGTTCCCCGGTCGAGATCCAGATAGAGCTTGACCTGCTTCTGGGTCGTGGCCGCCATGCCTTGAAGCGAACGAAGCGTGCCGATGAATTTCCGTCCCGTCGAACTCAAGTCTTCCCCAATGACGATCCGAGGGATGACCAGCGCCAGGACTCCGCCCAAGAGAAACAGGACGATCAGCATCTCCAACAGCGTAAAGCCCGCCGAAGACGGTGAGCGGGGAGGGGGGAGGGGGGAGTGGTAAGTGGTAAGTGGCAAGTGACGAGTGGACAGGGGACCTGAGACGTCCGAGGGGATTGACGAATGACGCATGACCATTGACGTCTTATTCCTTCTCCAGATTCCAATTGGTGATGTCGGCGTTGACGCCTTCGCCGCCGACTTCGCCGTCGGTTCCAAGAGACAGGACTTCGTAGTCACCCTTCTGGCTTGGGCTCAGGTATTTGTAGGGATTGCCCCAGGGATCCTCCGGGAGTTTCGGCAAGTACCCGCCGGCCTTCCATTTTTTCGGAATGACGCCGACAGTGGGCTTTTCCATCAGGGCCTTGAGCCCCTGTTCAGTCGACGGATAGACGCCGTTGTCCAGTTTGTAGAGCTGCAGCGCGCCCTCGATGTTTCGAATCTGCACCTTGGCCGCGGTGCGTTTGGCATCGTCGGTTCGGCCCATAATGCGAGGGACCACCAACGCAGCGAGAATGGCCAGAATAGCCACCACCACCATGATTTCGATGAAGGTAAAACCCTCTTCACGTGTCCGTCGATCGTCACGTCGTCGCTGCCCTTTGTCCTCCATAGTCGACTTCCTTCCCTGTTATGGCTGCCGGCGCTCAGCCGTCAGCCGCCTCAGCGCACCATTTGACCCATCTCGAAGATAGGTAAGAGAATCGCCACCACGATAAAAAAGACAATGACGCCCATGGCCAAGATCATGATGGGCTCCAGGAGCGACGTCAATCGGGTGATGACCCGCTCCACTTCGCCGTCATAAATCTGGCTCACGCGGCGCAGCATCTCTTCCATCTCGCCGCTTCGCTCGCCGACGGCAATCATGTGGGTCACCAGCGCCGGAAATTCGCCGCT
>JAYWIP010000016.1:0-15581 GCA_039794465.1 Nitrospira sp. | reverse complement strand
TCTCGCGCATCATCGAAGTCAGACAGATATCGCGTTTGCACTCTCGTAGCGGCATCCCTACTACTTCTTTTCAGAAAATCACGAATTACTGACAATAATATGGCAGAAGTGGCTAACCTCTGCTGACCATCAAGGAGCAGATGTGCATCACCGTTATCGACTATTACCACTGAACCAAGGAAATACTCTTGACTACTAATGTTATCGTCTGGATAGGAATCACTAAAGACAATTAGATCGTTCCAAAATGTCTCCACTTCCGAAGTCGTCCAGCTGTGGTTACGCTGCCAGTCCGGAACTAGTATGGGGGGATTGGTAAGCGAAAGCAGGTTCCCAAGAGTCCTTTTATCTGGCGAGTACCGACTTGGCATGTGATTTCCTCAAAAGATTCCAGGCCATACGGCATGATGCCAATGGGATCTGGCCTGAGCATGGACTTCGCTGAACCGACTCTCGCCCTCCTGATTTATCGGGTCTCTGTGTTTACTTCGCTGGTGGCGACGTGGCCTGCCTGCTCGGAGGAAAGGGTTCGGACTGCTCGCCTGCGCGTCTTGAGATGACCGGCGCCCCGCTCCACCGTAGAATGTCGTCGACTTGCCCGTTCATGATCGGCTTGAGCGCTCCACCGACAAATCCCGGCTCTGCATCAAGATACGCGGGAATAAACAGCAGCCCGAGTTGATTCGACTGGAAGTAGTATTGAATGTCCAGCGCGGAGTTCTGCCCGTCATAGGACAGATTCGCCCGCGAGACACTGCGCCCGAGGCTGAAAATGCTGTGGATCGGCTAGGAATCGGTCAGTTGCAAGGTATTGGCATCCACCCGCTCAACGGTCCAATCGTTCTGCGCCTGCTGCGCCACACGATCGAGAGGATTCTCCGTGGCCTTCGCGCGAATGTAGGTGGCTGAGGAGCATCCGAACGTGGCGAGCACCAGCACGACGAGGATAAATCGAGCGAGCATCATGTCCCTCCTCGGTGACAATTCGGTTCACTATGCTGCGGCAAGACAATCGGCGGCAGGCTAAACTTAAAACAAGTCGGTGTCAATGAAACGGGACAGGTCTGAATCGGGGTCGGACTGAGGCAGATTGTAAGGCGCTTGCGTGCTTGGCTTGCGCCTTATTGCGGAGTTGTGGAGGAGCCGGCCGGTGAGCCGGAGAACATGCCCGGCTCGACGAGCGTGCCTGCACTGGTGAACGGCAATCGTCCCTCCGTGCTATGCAACACGCCTTTGATGTCGTACGTCAATTCCTGCTTCTGAGAGAGCCCGAGCAGTTGGCGCACGATGTCCAGCGTCGAGGTCGTCGTGTCGATTGTCATCACAACATCGCCTAACCGGGGAATCGTCACCTCTTTGCTTCCCAGGCCACGGGCCAGACGTCGCCCGTTCAGATTCAATGTGAAATCAATGCCTGTCAGGTGATAGTCGAAGTCGTTCGGATTGCGGACCCGGAGGTCGACACGGAGACGCTGTTCGAACAGCGTCGCGTCCAGCGGCGTAACGTTGGTCACGAGCACCTCTGGAGGCTCGCCTTTTATGAACCAGGAGGCACAACCGGAAAACAGCAGGATCACGGAGAATAGGAACACGGAGGCTTGGTGAAATCGCATAGGCAACATCATAGCAAGAGCATCTGCGGGAAATCGACGCTCAGAGGATGGTGTCAGGACATTCAGGGGAAGACAAACAAACAGGGACATTCAACTTTTTCAGGCCGCGTTGGTCTATGGTTGGGGGGCCGGGGCGGCGAGGAAGCACCGGGCGGCCACGTGCCGGGAAATTGAGACTGTCCCCGTTTCCCCTCCACACTTACCGTACCTTGGTTGAAGGGCGATAGCGGGGTAGCGGACGTGGTGGTCGACGTAACAGGCTCGCTACAGCACAATAACTCCTATGCCTGCGTGGTTAAGGATGAAAAACTGCGCAGCGTCCATTGGGCTTCTTGCAGCATGTGGCGGTTTGAAGCCATAATTCCCCTGAGTAGAGGAGCGTTTGCGATGAAGCTTCTGGATAAAGAATGGCGGCTACATGGCGTGATGCTGCTGCTGCTCACGCTACTGTTCGTTGTCGATATTGAAACCCATCATGGGTTCGCCAACCATGTGCTCTATGTCATCGTGGTCATGACCGCAACAGTATCACGTCACGTATGGATGCCGTCGGTGGTTGCGGGTATCGGAACGGTCCTGACCGTGATCGGCATGATTGTGAGACCAGGTACGCCTGGCTTGCCATTATGGATGCCGCTTTGGAATCGAGCGTTTACGATTACCACGTTGTGGATCTTGGTCTGGTTTGCATGGAAACGGCGGGAGGCTGAGTCGGCCTTGAAACTCCTGAATGAGAATCTGGAGGAAACGGTCACCGAGCGAACGCGAGAACTTACCAGTGTCAATCGAACGCTCGTCCTGGAAATTACCGAGCGAATGCAGGCCGAGCAGGCATTTCGACTCTCGGAAGCGCGGCTCGCCGGCATCCTTAATATCGCCGAAGACGCCGTCATCGTCATCGAGCATGATCGATCAATCTCACTTTTCAACCAAGGGGCGACAAAACTCTTCGGCTATGATCCAAACGAGGTGCTGGGGCAAGCGATCGATCTGCTGCTTCCAGAACGATTTCGCCATGACCACGCATCTCACATTCATACGTTCGCCCGGTCGCCGGAGTCGGCTCGTCGCATGGCACAACAACGCGAAGTGTTCGGCCTGAAGAAGGACGGAAGCGAATTCCCCGCCGAAGCCAGCATTTCCAAGCTGACGGTCGGCGAGAGAACGACGTTTACCGTGATCGTAAGAGATATCAGTGATCGTCTCATGACCGAACACCAACTCCAGTCGTTGACCACCCAATTGATGACTGCTCAGGAGGAAGAACGGCGGCGCATCGCGCAAGAATTGCACGATGATATCAATCAACGGTTAGCGTTACTTGCGATCGACATGGGGAGGGTCGAGTCCGACCCTGCGGTGATGACCGACCAGGCCAGGGAGATCACGCGATCGCTGGCGCAACGCCTAGCCGTGATCTCTGATGATGTCCGTCGCATGGCGTATCAGTTTCACCCGTCTATTTTGGACGACTTGGGCCTTACCGCAGCTCTCAAACAGTTAGCCGATGAATGGTCGGTCAAGACGGGAATTAAAGTTGTGGTCGTACAAGAAGAATTAGCCGATCCCCTGCCCCGTAACATTGCCTCCTGTCTGTATCGGGTTACGCAAGAAAGCCTCGCCAACATCATCAAACATGCCAGAGCCGCTCGGGTGGAGCTCGAGTTGACCTGTGGCGGCCAAGAGATTACGCTATCGATCTATGACACTGGTGTTGGTTTTGATCTCAAGGAGATTCAGGCCCGTCATTCCGGGTTAGGTCTTGTCAACATGCGAGAACGAGTGAGATCGGTGGGAGGCCACTTCGACATCCAGTCTGAGCCGGGTCGCGGCACACACGTCACCGTACAAATTCCACTCTCCGGAGCACCGTATGAAGAAACCAAGAGTTCTCTTGGCCGATGACCATACCTTTGTGCTCGAGGGGTTCAAGAAGTTGCTGGAAAAACAGTGCGACCTGGTGGGGTCGGTAGAAGATGGGCGCGCCCTCGTCGAAGCTGCTGTAAAGCTTCAGCCGGACCTCGTGATCCTGGACATTTCGATGCCACGGCTGAACGGTATTGAGGCGGCGAAGAAGCTCAAGAAGCAGCTACCCGGGGTGAAACTGATTTTTGTCACGATGCATGCCGACTCGGCCTATGTCAACGAGGCCTTCAAAGCAGGGGCTTCAGGCTATTTACTGAAACGATCGGCGGCCACCGAGTTGGTGCAGGCGGTTCAGTCCGCGATGAGCGACCACTTCTACGTGACCCCGCTGATTGCAAAGGATCTCGTGACATCTTTCCTCAAGCCGGGACAAGTTCCTCTGCCAACCATCGACGACTTGACGACGAGGCAGCGCGAGATTCTGCAACTCGTCGCTGAGGGATTCTCCGCCAAAGAAATTGCCGATCAATTAAAAGTGTCCCATCGGACCGTCGAATTTCACAAGGCTAAGGTCATGGAACAACTCAACCTTCACACGACCGCTGACCTGGTCAGATATGCAATAGCGCATGGCTTAGTCACGGCCTCGTAATCGCTTTCCCGCCTATTATACTCAGTCCACTCGCAGCAACTCTGTAGCTTCCACAGACCCCGCTCGTCGTGTTCTTCCGTCTAACCCATGAAGCGGCTAAGTATGGCCCCATGGCCACACTCGAATCGCTTCCGACCCTCGTAATCTGTCCAGCTCTTTCCGGTAATGTCCGCAACACCCGCAGGTAGTTTTTCACTCTCTTCCACGAGGACCACAGGGGTAAAGTTAATCGTATAAGATCGTAAGGCCGGCACAATTCAGAATGGGGAGGTGGATTATGCGATCATTAGCATGGCCAATTATTGGACTTGTCTTCGCTTTCTTTACGATTGGATGCGCAACGCACCATACCTCAAAGCATGGCCTACTCGCAGATGCGAGCACAACTCTCGAGAGTGTGTCCGACAGCAAGGTGGTGGAGACCGAATTGGCATGTGAAGGGCCCAGCACTGTGTGTGAAGTCCCATAGCGGCAGGGGCACCAAAATAGATTGACGAAAGCGCGATGAGCTTGCTGCAGAATGATCATCGTCAGCTTTCGAGATTGAGGCCTGCCGCTTAAAGAATTCTAGCGGCACACCTCGCCGAACCTCTTCAACTCGTGGAACGAGAAAAGAAAAGATATAGGCGGTCGGGAGTTTTTATCAAATCGACTTGTACGGCAGCACGCCACCGATTGCAGTGGACTTAGCTGATCGATGGTCCACAAGCTTTCGTCGTTCGCCACGCAATCACGGCGGCGCTGAGGAGCATGAGCGAGGCCAACGTGAATGGCGCGCCGGGAAAGTCCCCGACAGTGCTGAGAGCAGGGTCCGGCCGGATAAAGTGGGCGAAGGTCTGTGTGAACAGGGTCGGCCCGATCAGCCCGGTTACGCCGTTGATGCTGGCGATGGCGCCTTGCAGCTGGCCCTGTTCCGCACTGCTGACGCGGCGCGTCATGAGCGATTGGGTCGCGGGACCGGCGAGTCCCCAGAAGGCCATCACGGGAATACCGAGGCAGAAAATCCAGCCCTCCGGCGCAATGCCGTAGACGAAAAAGCCGACCGCTCCGCACAACAACCCGATCAGGACCGTCCTGCGTTCGCCGAACCGGTTGGTGATGGGACCGATGAGTCCGCCCTGCACGATCATCGCCGCCACGCCGACACCCGCCAGCATCAGCCCGACGCCGGCCGTTCCCCAGCCGTAGCGATAGCCCATGTACAGGACCGAGACGCTCGGAAGCACGGCATGGGCGAGATAGCCGAGAAACGCGACAGTCGCGAGGCCGAACAGTTCGTGGTGCGAGCGCAGCAGCACGAGCGAGCCGACCGGGTTGGCCCGCGCCCAGGCGAAGGGCATCCGTTTGTCCTGCGCAAGGGATTCGGGGAGCACGAAGAATCCGTAACAGGCGTTCGCGAGACTGAGCGCGGCCGCGCCCCAGAACGGTAACCGAGGATCGATCGCGCCGAGCCAGCCGCCCAAGGCGGGACCGAAGATGAAACCGAGCCCGAAGACCATGCCGATCTTGCCGAAGGCCGCCGCGCGCTGCGCCGGCGGCGTCACGTCGGCGATGTAGGCGCCGGCGGTGCTGAAGCTGGAGGAGGCCATGCCGGAGATGACACGGCCCACAACAAGCCAGGCGACGTTCGGCGCAAGCGCCATCACGATGTAGTCGAGACCCACGCCCAGATTGGAAAGCAGCACGACCGGCCGCCGGCCGAACCGGTCGGACAGGGCGCCCTGGATCGGGGAGCAAAAGAATTGCGCGAGCGCCCACGCCGTCCCCATCAGCCCGTAGAGCACGGCTGCCTGCGCGGTATCGCCGGAGAAAAATTCCTCGACGAGTTTCGGCAGCACCGGAATGATGATGCCGAACGACAACATGTCCAGCAGGACGGTGACGAGAATGAACAGCACCGCCGCTTGTCGCGGTGCGGCTGAGGCGGATCGATCGCTCATCGGCGGCGCATCTTATCAGACTTTGCGCCGCGCAACGTCTCCTCGCATGAACGGTCGGGGTCCGTCTTTGGTGTCTTACCTATTCCACTCGGCGTGCACGGATATGACTGGAGATGAGAAGGCTCGCGAGTGCCCAGGCCCGATGCCGTTGTGGCTCAGGGCGAATGTCTTCCTCTCGCCGACGAAACCGAGACACAGATAACGGCCACCAGACTTATCGGCGAGTCTGTTCCCACGCGCGGAAGGTCGCCAGATCCTGCGCCAAGCTCTGGAGTAGCAGGGCCAGGACGACCACATCATCGATGAGTCCGATCCCGGGAATGAAATCCGGCACCAGATCTACGGGACTCAGCAGATAGAGCAGCGCCGCGGCCAGCGACGCGAGGGTGCGCACGGAGAGGCCTGGATAGCTGCCCTTCTTCCACGCCCTGAGCAGGCGGACCAGCAGGGGCAGGTCGTGCCACAGGCGGCCGATCATGCGAAGCATCTCGAAGAACCTCGTGGATATCGTCATGGTCACCTCCGGGGTGGCGGGCTTGCGTTGCCGTTCGCACTCGATGTCGGTCAGCCTACCAAAATCGATGAATTTTTAGAAGCGGCTGAGGCGGAAACTCAGGGACGAGCAGATCAGTATGCGGTAACCGGATTGCGTGCCGAAACTGCCTCAATCTTCGGGCATCTGATCCACCACCCGATCCCATTCCTTAATGGCCGGCTTCACATGATGGTCAAGATGCGTGAGCGCCCCATAGAGACGGCCTTCGTACTCATCCCGCTTGGGATCGGTGGGAGACAACGATTTCAGGATCGCCACAAGGCCTAAAATCTCCTCCGACGCCTCTACGATCTCATCAAGATGATTGTCCAGCAGAGGACTCGAGGGCGTCAGACACGACTGCTTCTCAGCGAGTACGGCCGACCTCGTTTTCTTAATCATGGCGTGTCCCTTTCTTTAACCGCCGTTCAAGATTCGCCACGGTTTGCTCCCACGCCCTGATCTCGACTTCCCAGTACTTGATAAGTCTCCGATCAGGATGCGCCCCCTGCTGCTCAAGTGCAATCTTGATCCGATGATCCGTAATCCGCCCTTTCAGGCTTTCAAGACGGATTCGCAGCTTCTTATTACGCCCCTTAGTACCCTATTGCTACCACCGTACCGCTGATCGCAACAGGCCTTCAATGAAGCAGCCGGCAGATTTGCAGGCCCTGAGAGAACCTCTCTCTTCCAATCTTTTTCTGCTACTCTCCTCCTCCATCATGCCTTCATCGCTTTATCTCTTTCTTATCCTCTTCATCGTCGGTGCGGCACTGCGCCTGTTCGGCGTACTGGGCAAACAGCACGCCGAGCGGTTGGGCACCTTCGTCTTTTCGGTCACGCTGCCGGCCACAATTCTCGTGTCGCTGGATCGCGTCGTATTTTCGCCGACAGCCTGGAAGCTTCCGCTCTCCGCCTGCCTCATTACCGTCCCGCTGACCCTCATCACCTGGACAATCGCTCGCACACTGAAGCTCGAACGGCCGACGCAAGGGGGACTCGCACTCGCCGTCGGATGCATCAATTCAGTCTACTTCGCCTATCCCGTCGCGCTCGCCACATTTGGTGAAGACGGCCTCGCACAGGCGATTCTGTTCGACCTCGGCCAGACGATGCTCACGCTCACGGTGCTCTATCCCATGGCACTTTGGCACGGCACAGGCCATCCCACGCCCCGATCTGCACTGCAGCGGCTGGTCACATCGCCCCCGCTCTGGGCCTTGGTCGTGATTCTTACAGTGAAGGCCGCCGGACTCCACCTGCCGGATGGGCTGCGGACAATGTTGACGCCGGTACATCTGCTGACGACGCCGCTGGCCAGTCTCGTGCTCGGCCTCTCGATTAGCGTGCATGCGGTCCGACAAGCCTGGACGCTCACAAGCCTGGGGGTAGGCTTGCGCATGGCCGGCGGGTTCCTGCTCGGCTGGTTCGCCACCTGGCTGTTGGGACTGACGGGGCTGGAGCAGGCCTCGGTGCTGTTGATCGCGGGGATGCCCTCGGCGGTGACGGCGGTGATTTTCTCGACGGAGGCTCAACTGGACGAAGATCTCGTCGCCTCGATTGTGGGCGTCTCAATCTGTCTCGGTATGGCGCTCCTGCCCTGGCTGCCACAGCTTGCCGCAGCGCTGGCAGGCTAGCCCAATAGCATTTCCCCCTCGCTCCTGCGTACCATGCCTCCATGTTGCCGCAGGAGCGCACGGTACGCCAGCGCATGATCGAGTTGCTGGCCGAGACTCGACTGTCGGCCTACCAGTTGGCACAGTTGCTCGGCATCCCGGAACACCACGTCGAAGACCACCTGCCGCATATCGTGAAAAGCCTGGTGCGGGACCGGTCGCGTCGATTCGTGCTGGACCCCTCCGCCTGTTCCGACTGTGGATTCGTGTTTCGCGACCGGACGAAACTGACCAGACCCAGCCGCTGTCCGATATGCCGCAGTGAAGCCGTCTCGGCTCCCCGCTACGGTATCGACTCGGGAAAGGGATGATCCGCGCGACTGGACAGCCGTCCTTCGAGCGGGTAGGATACCGCTCCGAAAGGAGCGGTATATGGTCATGACATCCGTGCGATCGATGGTTTGTGCCCTTGGATTTCTCCTGCTGTTGGGCTGTTCCGACAAGGCCAAGGAGCTGTTCGAGACCGCCGCGTTTGAAGAAAACCAAGGGAACATCCCCCACGCCAAAGAGCTGTACGAAGAACTGGTACGTTCCTATCCGTCCAGCAAGGAAGCAGAGCTCGCTCGCGCTCACTTGGCAGACTTGAAGTAGCCGATCTACGCCTTTTGGGGAAACCAGGGAAAGAACGCGTTGGTCGTCCGCTGATACTCTCGATAGTCGTCTCCCCGCGACCGCACGGCTTGCGCTTCCGTCCGGGGAATCCCCGTCACTTTGAGCAGCGCCCATCCCATGCCGATCGGCCCGATCCAGGTGAACGGCCAGTCGGGCGCTCCCATTGTCATCACAACATACGAACACCAGTGCAGCCATTCGAAGAAGTAATTTGGGTGCCGTGAATAGCGCCACAACCCTTCCCGGCAGACACGGCCTTGATTCCGAGGATCGGCGCGGAAGTGGGCCAATTGCCGATCAGCCTTGGCTTCGCCGGATATGGCCACGCTCCAGATCAGCAACCCGATGAGCTCGACCAGCGCGGACGGCGGCCGTGGATTCCAGAGCACCGCCAGAAAGGGAAGGGAGAAGACCGCAACGGCCACGGCTTGCAGTTGAAAGTAGACGAACATTTTAACCGGCTCGGACTCGCCCCATTCTTCCCGCAGATGGCGATAGCGGGCGTCTTCCTGCTTGCCCACGACACGTTCGAACAGAATGTAGAGCCCCAGCCGCCCCGCATAGAGCACCACCAACATCGCCGTGAGCAGCACTCGCTCGATTCCAACGTCAGCTTCGGTGGTGTACCACAGCACGGAGATCATGAGTCCCATGCACCAGCCGACGTCTCCGATCGCGGCGTTCCTGGTTCTCCGCTGCACCACCCATAGGAGCCCCATCACGACCGCCATGACCAGATACGCGGTCAGGACGAGGGGCAGCGGATCGGCTGCCATCATCCCACTTTGTGGATCCATCATTCCTCCGGCTTACCCTACCTTATGCTTCACCAGATTCAGGCTCATAGTCCCACAGATCGGTATCGCAGTGCATCCGACCGGCCAGCCAGCCACGGAAGCCCGGAATGGGAAACGACAAGAGGCGTTGAATCTTTTCACAGTTCAGCGACAGGTCCGCGGGACGCGGGGCGCCCCGGTGGTCCCGTGAAGACCCTTTGACCAGCCGCCCGTTCAGTTCGGGATACCAGGGCAGCACCGCTTCTCCAATCTCCCAGCGCGAGAGCCGTTCGCTCCCGCCCAAATGGTAGAGCCCCGGACAATCGCGTTGGATAAGTTCCCACACGGCCCGGGCAATCACCCCTGCCGGAAGCGGACAGCGGAATTCGTCCGCATACAGCGTCACGTTCTTCCCCGCCTGCGCTGTCCGGCACATGTGTTCCACAAAGCTTCGATCGCCGTGCTGAGATGTCCCGGCAGTCAGGACGATCCGCACCACGGTGTGACGCGGATTCTGCAACACGTACTGTTCGGCTTCAACCTTGGTCTTGCCGTAGACGTTCATCGGGGTCGGGCGATCGTCCTCCTGATACCACCCTCGCCGGCCGTCGAAGACTTCGCCGCTCGACAGGAACACAAAAGGGATATCGTTGCACAGCCGGGCCAGATGCGCCGTAGCCTCCACATTGACGCGGCGGGCCAGGTGAGGGTCTTGCTCGCAATCCTTCGTTCGGCTCAATGCCGCGCAGTGGACGACTGCACGGGGTTGAAGAAGGGACCAGGCTCTTTCGACAGCCGCGAGATCCGTGAGATCGAGCGCCGCGCGGGTGAGTCCCCGCACATCCCAACCGGGTGCCCATCGGGAGGCGGACCTCATGACATACTGCCCGATCAACCCCGCCGCTCCGGTCACCAACACACGCGGTATCATGGTGCATCGGCGTGGCTATGGAGAAACGACATGGCGCAAGGGCTCCTTCCGACGAACTCACCTGCGTCTGAATCAGCTGCCGGTAGTCTACCGAAACAGATACTGGGCATCGAAGCGCATACGGGAGAATGGAAGGGGATTGTACGATGTCAGACGGTCGGTTGGAAGATCCTTTAGACGAAGGACCGATTCGGGCAGGTTATGGGGTCCCGCGTCGTGACGGGCCTGTTCGTCCGGATGGACAAGATGGTTCTGCGCGCCCCCTCATGACTGCAGCATCTGTTATACCGCCTCACTGGCAACCGTGTCCTGTGGTAGCCATCGATTCAGTATTGTGGCGAGTGCTTTGCCGGCAACCGGCTTGCTGAGGAAGTCGTCCATCCCTGCCGCCAGGCACTGCTGACGGTCCTCGCGCATCGCATTGGCCGTCATGGCAATGATCGGCGTGCGCCGCCCCCCGGCTTCTCGGCAACGAATGGCGCGTGTGGCTTCAAACCCGTCCATCTCTGGCATGTGGCAGTCCATGAAGACGATGGCGTACGGGATCCGTTCGAGCGCCTCGATGGCTTCGCGCCCGTTCCCGGCGACATCGACCCGGTAACCGAGCTTTTCGATCATTTTCACCGCCACTTTCTGATTGACGGGGTTATCTTCCGCAATAAGAATGCGCCTGCGCGACTGCGCCTGAACTTCCGACAAGCTGTGGCGGGTAATCAGGGGCGCAGGAGACTGCGCAGTCCCCGCTGCGGCCTGGGGTGAGTGTGCTATGACGAGACTGAGGCAATCGTAGAGCTGAGATTGCCGAATCGGCTTCGTCAGGTAGGCGGCAATCCCGGCATCTTGAGCCGCTTTGGCGTCACCACGCCGGCCCAACGATGTAAGGAGGATCAAGCGGGTGGAACTGATCGGCGATTCCGCCTTGATCCGGCGTGCCAGTTCCAGGCCATCCATGTCAGGCATCTGCAAATCCAAAATGGCCAGATCAAACGGCTCACCCCGCTCCGCCGCATTCCGCAGAACATCCAGCGCCTGGACCCCACCCTCTGCGCTCTCGCAGGCGAGCGCCTTCCCGCGCAGTTGATGCTCAAGAGTCTGCCGGCACAGGGGATGATCGTCGACGATGAGCATCCGGCAGCATTGAAGGCTCGCCGGGCTTGGAGCTGCCTGGCGGACATCCTCGGGGCAAGCCACACACCGGACAGTGAACCAGAAGGTGCTGCCCATTCCGGCTGTGCTGTCGACCCCGATCTGTCCGCCCATCATTTCCACCAGCTTCTTACAGATGGCCAACCCCAGGCCGGTGCCTCCGAATTTGCGTGTCGTCGACCCATCGGCCTGGATGAACGGCTGGAAGAGTTTTGCCTGCTGCCCGGGCATGAGCCCAATTCCGCTGTCTGTGACCTCGAACTTGACCAAGAGGGCCCCTGTTGCTTGGGCCCCGTCGTCAGCGCCGACACTGACCGTGAGAACGACGTCGCCGCGTTCGGTAAACTTGATGGCGTTGCCGAGCAGATTGACCAGGACTTGGCGCAGGCGGCCGGGGTCGCCATGGAGTCTGGTCGGCACGTCAGATTGCACGAGGCACGCAAGTTCAAGACCCTTGGCATAGGCTCGTTCTGCGACAAGCGCGACCGTGTCTTCAACGGTCGTGCGGACATCGAAGTCGAGGTGCTCCATATCGAGCTTGCCCGCTTCGATCTTGGAGAAGTCCAAAATGTCGTTGATGATGTCCAGCAGATGCTCGCCGGATCGACGCACCATGTCGGCATACTCTCGCTGTTCGTCGGACAGCGCCGAATCGAGCAGAAGTCCGGTCATGCCGATAATGCCGTTCATCGGCGTCCGGATCTCATGGCTCATCGTAGCGAGAAATTCGGCCTTGGTCTTCGCGGCATCGAGGGCCTTATCCCGAGCCTCCGCCAATTCCATGTTCTTCTTTTCAAGATCCTGCGCGGCTTGGGCTAGGGCACCCTCCGATTGCTTACGCTCCGTGATGTCGGTCATCGTACCCATCATGCGGACCGGGCAACCGTGCTCATCCCACTGGACCAACTTCCCGCGCATCGCGAACCATTTCCACTCACCCGAGCGGTGGCGGATTCGATGCTCGATGAGATAGCTGGCGGTCTTCCCTTCCAAATGCTCGTTCAACGCCTGGTTGACCCACGGGAGGTCTTCCGGATGAATGCGACTTTTCCAATCGTTGATGTTGTTGAGGGGAATTTCCTGGTCTTCAAGGCCCAACAGCCGAATCCAGCTCGGGCTGTAATACGCCTGCTTCGTCGAGAGGTTCCAATCCCACAAGCCGTCGGTGGCGACGTCGAGCGTACAACGGAGGCGTAACTCGCTGGCCCGAAGCGCCTCCTCGGCCCGCTTACGCTCGGTGATGACCTCCGTAAACATGATGACGCCGCCGATGTCACCCGTGGCCTCCCGCCAGGGGCGCACCTCCCATCGGAGCCAATCTTCCGATCCGTCTCTGCGAACGAACCGATCTTCTTCATGACGTTCCACAGTGCCGCCCAAACAGCGCCGATGGATCGCTTGCCATTCTTCCAACTCTCGAATTTCCGGAAACACGTCGTAATGAAATCTGCCGATGAGACTTTGGTCCCCAAGCCGGTAGTCTTGAAGCCAGCGATGGCTGACCGCAATGTAACGGAGATCTCTGTCCAGCATGGCCACCGCTGCGGGCGTGTGCTCGACAAAGGATTTGAGTAAGTCGTGGCTTCGAGTCAGGGCATCCTCCGCCCGTTTGCGCGCGCTGATGTCCCGGACAAACGCACAGTGGAATTCGTGGCCTTCATGGACCAGGTGGTTGACATGGGCTTCGATTGGAATGATCTGGCCGCCCTTGGTCCGATGGACAGTTTCAAACGCCATGGACTTGCGCTGACGGGATTCGACCCAGAAGGCGGGCCAGACGTCGGCCTGGAAATCGGGGTTCAGGTTGTGGACGGTCATCGCCCGAAGCTCGTCGCGGGAATACCCCACCATGGCGCTTGCCGCGTCGTTGGCATACAGGATGTTGGCGTACTGATCGATCCAATACACCGCATCCACGGCGTGATCCATCGCGAATTGCGTGCGCTGTAAGGCTTCCGCCGCCCGCTTCCGCTCGGTGATGTCGTGAGTCACGGCGAGATGTTCGGTGTGACCTGTGACCGGATTCAGGAACGGGACTGCGAAGGTTTCCATCCATCGCCTCGCCCCCTTGAATCCTAGTATCTCGAACTGGAGCGTTCGCGATGCCCCCTTGATCACGGCCTGGTGCATGTCGATGAATGAAGCCCGGTGCTCAGGTGTGACGACATCGAATACACAGCGCCCGATCGCTTCTCCTTCGTCCATTTCAATCATGCGGAGCCCGGCCGGATTCATCTGTAACAGGGTCCCGTCCGATGCGACGCGCTTGATACACCCGGGTCCCGTCTGGAGCATCAACGAGAGGAGTGTTTCCCGTTTGAGTCGTTCTTCTTCCTCCTGTTTGCGCGCCGTGATGTCGGCTTGGAAACCGAGGAGACGGAGAGGTCTGCCGTCCGGCGTCCGCGAACTGATCTTGCCTCGATCGTGAATCCATTTGTAGGACCCGTCTTTGCACCGCATGCGGTGTTCAGTGGAAAACATCGGGGTCTCGCCGCGACAGTACCGCTGAAAATCAGCCGTGACCCGCACGCGATCGTCCGGATGGACGAGGGATGACCATGCATCCAGGCTGTCGCCGATTTCATCCTGCGCATACCCGAACATCGCCTGCCACGCGTCGGAGAGGCGGACCTTATTTGTGGTCGCGTCCCATTCCCAGAGACCCATGCCGCTACCTTCAAGCACAGCGGCCCAGTCTCCCTCGCTGATACGGGCGGGGCGTGCGCCTGTTCTATCCGGCCGCCGATCGGTCATGAGGATACCGTTCTCATTCAGGATGAGGCCCCGTCGCTCGTGCAATCAACGGGATGATGGATCGCGTCAGGGGGGCTCGACAAAGGCCTCCCCTGTCCATTCGTATCGGTTTGTGAAGCAGGGACCTTGAGCGGAATGAATGGGGGAGCCCAACACTGACGAGGGTCTTCGACCTTAGCAGATCTCGAGAGATACTACGGAAGAGCGGAATTCACACGACGCCCCGCAAGGGATGCTCCGGCCCCGTAAACCCCTAATTGCGCGTCAATTTTCGATACCGAATCCGGTGAGGTTGGTCGGCTTCTTTGCCAAGCCGCTTCTTGCGGTCCGCTTCGTACTCGCTGTAGTTGCCCTCGAACCACACGACCTTGCTGTCGCCTTCAAAGGCCAGGATGTGCGTGGCGATCCGGTCAAGAAACCAGCGATCGTGGCTGCTGATCACCGCGCAACCGGCAAAGCTTTCCAAGCCCTCCTCGAGGGCACGGAGTGTATTCACATCCAGATCGTTTGTCGGCTCGTCCAAGATAATGAGGTTGGCGCCCTCCTTCAGCATGCGGGCCAGATGGACGCGATTGCGCTCGCCGCCCGACAGATCCTTGACCTTCTTCTGCTGATCAGTCCCGGCAAAGTTGAAACGGGCGCAGTAGCCGCGGGCATTGACCTCGGCCTTACCGAGCTTGATTGTCTCCTGGCCGTCGGAAATGATCTCGTACACGGTCTTGCTTCCATCCAAGCTGCGATCCTGATCGACGTAGCCGAGCTTGACCGTCTCGCCGATTTTGATCGACCCGGCATCCGGCTTTTCTTTTCCGATAATCATTTTGAACAGAGTCGTCTTGCCGGCGCCGTTCGGCCCGATCACGCCGACGATTCCGCCTTTCGGCAGACTGAAATTCACCTGTTCGTAGAGCAGCTTGTCGCCGAACCCCTTGCTGATCCCTTTGGCTTCGACCACCACGTCCCCCAGCCGAGGCCCTGGCGGAATATAGATTTCCAGGTCCTCCGCCACGGCTTCTTGCCGCTGGTTGACCAGTTCTTCGTAACGATTCAAGCGCGCCTTCCCCTTTGACTGGCGGGCCT
>JAYWIP010000015.1:0-12602 GCA_039794465.1 Nitrospira sp. | reverse complement strand
CTGACCCTGAAGATCGAACCGGTTCTCGGGCTCACGCGCGGCAGTTGCCTGCTGCACACGGCCAATCGTGTGATCGATGCCTCACTGGATGCACAGCTGCTGCGGTTAGGCAGCGCATTGAAGAACAGGACGGAACGTGAATCTTAACGCCGTACTCGACCAGATCGACCCTGTGGTGGTCGCGGGCCGGGTGGTGCAAGCCATTGGCATTGTGATTGAGGGATCCGGGCCGATGGCGACGGTAGGAGAGTTGTGCGAGATCAGCAGGGAAGACGGCGGTGAACCGATTGCCGCCGAGGTGGTGGGGTTTCGCGGCGACCGCGTCTTGCTCATGCCGTTGGGGGAGATGCAGGGGATCGGGCCCGGCAGCCTGATTACGATGACGGGCCGGGTGGCGAGTGTGCCCGTCGGCCGGAGCCTGTTAGGCCGCGTGCTCGACGGGCTGGGACGGCCGCTCGATGAGAAAGGGGACATCACGTCCGCCGTACGATATCCACTGCACGCCGGCGCACCCAACCCGCTCAAACGGGCGCGGATCAGGGAGCCGCTCGATCTGGGTATCCGCGCGATCAACGGATTCCTGACCTGCGGCCGCGGACAGAAGATGGGAATCTTTTCGGGAGCCGGCGTCGGGAAAAGCGTGTTGCTCGGTATGATCAGCCGCTACACGAAAGCCGACGTCAATGTCATTGCGCTGGTCGGGGAACGGGGACGGGAGGTCAAGGAGTTCTTGGAGCGTGATTTGGGTGAGGCCGCGCTGCAGCGGTCGGTCGTCGTCGTGGCCACATCCGACCAAGCGCCGCTGGTGCGGCTGCGCGCGGCGCTCGTGGCGACCGCGATCGCAGAGTACTTCCGCGATGCGGGACAGCAAGTGCTCTTATTGATGGATTCGCTGACGCGATTAGCCTACAGCCAGCGGGAAATCGGGCTGGCAATCGGTGAGCCCCCGGCGACGAAAGGCTATACCCCCTCGGTCTTCACCATGCTGCCGAGGATTCTGGAACGAGTCGGCACGGGGCCTGGGCCCGGCGCGATCACCGGTTTGTACACCGTGCTGGTCGACGGGGATGACCTGACCGATCCTATCGCCGACGCTGTCCGGTCGATTTTGGACGGCCATATCGTCTTATCCCGCGCGCTGGCCGCAAGGAATCATTTCCCCGCAATTGATCTGCTCCAAAGCACCAGCCGGGTGATGCGAGACATCGTGGGGCGGGAGCATCAAGCCGCGGCTGGAACAGTGATGGAACTGATCGCCCGGTATCGGCAGTCCGAGGATCTGATCCTCCTCGGTGCGTACAAGCAGGGAATGAATGGGGCCCTCGACCGCGCCGTGCAGTTGCAGGACGCGATCAACGGCTACCTTCGACAGGACATCGACCAACCGTCTCCTCTGGTCCCGTCGGTGCAGGGCCTGGTGACGTTGGCGAAACAGGGCGCATGAGCTTGGATTCGCTTCGCAGGCTGAAGGAGAGGGCTGAGGAAGCCGTCATGATGGAACTGGCACAGATCACACAGGATCTTGCAGGCATGGAACGCCGATGTGATGCGCTCACAGCCCAACTGGAGTCGGATGCCGCCGCGTTTCTGGTGCACGCAGAGCAGGGGATGGCTATTGAAGCCATGCTGGAATGGCAGGGCCGGATGGACAATGAGCGGGCGGCGGTGCAACGGAGCCGGCGCAGGATCGCCGAATTGACTGATCGGTGGAAGCAGGCGCAAGCCAGGCTCGTCGTGGCCACCCAAGAACGCAAAGTGCTGGACCGGCTTGCCGAGCGGCAACGGGCGGCGCATCGGACGGACGTCGAGCGCCGGGAGCAGCGGGCGACGGATGAAGCCGCGACGCGGCTCCGACTGTGGTCCGGAAAGAGTCTGTTATGAACACGAGATTCGCGCAATCCCCAGTGGATCGTATTTTCATCAGTGAGACAAGCCGCGTTCGGAGGACTGTGCCAACGGGAGCACGACGGTCTGCTCTCTGGACCATTGCGGCGGGAGTCCTGGGGTCCACGGTTCTCTTGTGGGTTATGGTGCAACTGGGGCAAGCGTCGACGAACCCCAAAGGGAAACCGCCGCTGGCTCCAGCGACATCGTCGCCGGCTCCATCGCCGGCACAACCGGCTGCTGAGGCGGTTGGTCAACAGGCCGCAGTGGAAGACGGCGGCTCGTCCTGGACCCCACCGGCTCCGGCCATCCATGGCCCGGTGCTGGAGGCTCCTCGAGAAGTGATCGACATGCTGGATTCTCGAAAACGCGACCTCGACCGGCGCGAGGAAGCGCTCCGACGGGATGAGGGGCGGCTTATGATGGTAAGGGCCGATATTGAGAAACTGTTGGCACAGAATGAAGCGCTGGAAAAACGGATTCTTCAGGCCACCGGCAAAGACGATCAGCAGGCGGGGAATGCCAAGGCACAGAAAGCCAAAGCGCTGATCGAGAAAGAACGCCGCCAGCAGGAGCAGAAGGCTCAACTTGCCAAGATGTATGAAGCTATGCCGCCCGAAGACGCCGCGACGAGGCTGGAGCATATGCCGGATCCCAAGGCGCTCGAAATCTTGCGCCTCATCAAGACGAAAGCTGCCGGAGCGATCCTTGCCCAAGTCAAACCGGAGCGCGCCGCCAAACTCACCGAGCAGCTGCTCGCCCAGGCGAAATAGCCATCGAATGCTTCAAAAATGTTTGCACGCCTGCTCTCCCATTCGTCGGTAAGAATTACCCCGCTCGCTCAGCAGAATTTTCCCAGCTCCTGCCACCCGGTGAGATGTTGCCGCTGAAATCCCGCAATTTGCCGTGATTTCACTCGAATGTTCCCTGGCACGTGCTTTGTATTCTCCTGCAGCATGTCGATTCACGCCACCCGATAGATCGGTGTGTCTATGGATGTGAACAGCACAATCTTGCAGCTTCCTTCACCGACTGCCGCGTCGCCGTCTGAAGGCGCGGCACCGAGGTCTCAAGAGGTCAAGTCTCCAAGTTCCGGTAAGACGAAGAAGAGCTTTTCGTCGGCTCTCCGCACGGCTCAGCAACGGGAAGACAAGGGGCGGCCGCAACAATCGGATGAGGCGGAATCCCGACGCGTGGCGAAGTCCGATACCAGAATCGATCAAGGGAAACCAGTCCGTGACGATGCGGAACGGTCACATGAAATCGAAGGCCGTGGTCTTGAATCTGAGGGGGGACGGCCCGAACAGAACCACACAACCGAGTCAGGGGACGGTGAAAGCCAAGAAGGTTGGGCGCCGCAGACAACTGCCTCTGCCGCTCCTGTCGAAGAGTTGCGTCTGTTGGGTCAGACTGCGCCTGTGCAGAGTCCTTCAGAGCCGCTCACTGACCTGCCACAGGGTACGACCGAGGATGAACTCCCAGCTTCTTTGCAGAGGAATGAGGTGGCGGAAGCGTCTGCGATACCGGTAGTACTCTCGTCGGTAACGGGAGAATCTGTTACGGCGCTCGCCACGACAAGCCAAGCGCCTGTTGTGTCTCAAGGGGGAACTGAGTCGGGGACGAAGCAAGGCCAAGCGGTATCCGCTACGCAGCCCATGTGGGAAGCCAGTGAAGCCCCGTCTGGTCAGCCTCTTGAGACCACGGCAGAGCCTGCGATCAAGGCTGTCGATCCTGAGATAAGAGAACAGGGAGGAACGCCTGCTCAGCAGAGCCAGAATGAGAAACAGGCTGCACCTGTCCAGCCTACGGCTGAGGGTGGGAAGCAGGCGTCGGCTGTGTCGCAGGAGTTGTCTCGACTGGATGCAGCCGGACCGCAACCGGCTCGGCTGGTTGAACCGCCGGTCCAGCAGAAACAGGCCGACGCAGCGGTCCATCCGCATCGGGATCTTCATGTTCCACTGCCCTCCCTTGATGCAGGCGACGAGGAACGGGGGGGGAAGCCGGTCGCGATCGCACCGCATGGGCTGCAGGCGGGCGCTGATTCTGGACAGTCCGCCGATTTGCTCTGGTCCAACCAGGATGAACGGCAATCTGGTGCTGGTGAGACTCCATGGGCGTCGCATGCACCGATGGCTCCATCTCAGTCCGAGCTTCCGGACGATCATGCAGCCCAAGTGATGACCGCCGGGAGTGCCGCCTCTTCGCAGCCACGACCGGTGGACAGTCGTCCTGCGCCGCCTGCCGGCGCTGCGGCATCTCTTCCTCCGTCGCATGATATCGAACCATTTGTTCCCACGATGAACCGCTCGGTGGCATTCGAAATCGCTGAACCGGACCTAGGCCGCATCAATATTCGTGTCGCGATGGCGAACGAACTGGTGCATGCCTATCTGTCGTCCGACCGGTCTGACGTCGGGCAGTTTCTGATCAATGGGCAGGATCGTCTGCAAGCGGCGTTGCAATCGAATGGGTTGGAGATGGGGCAGTTCCGGGTGGATATCGACCGCCAGAGCGCGGGGCGGTCGTTTCAGCAGGGGCCGTCTCAGGACCAGAGCGGCACGTGGCAACAAGCCTCGAATAGGGATTCACGCGAAACCGGGTTCTTTGAGCGGCACGAAGCGGCCGGCCTGTCACACGCCGGCCGACTGAACGTCGTGGCGTAGTAGGGAAAGGAGCGTCGGCCATGTCGACCATAACCGGAATCTCGGCGGCGGAGTCCGCCACCGATACGACGAGAACCACCGGGTCCAAAGAATTGGGGCAAGGCGATTTCCTGAAGTTGCTTGTGACGCAACTCAAGCACCAGGATCCCCTGAACCCAACGAACAATACCGAATTCGTCGCGCAACTCGCGCAATTCAGCCAGCTCGAACAGAGCGTCAAACAGGCG
The DNA here is from genome assembly GCA_039794465.1 of Nitrospira sp. GTDB lineage: Bacteria > Nitrospirota > Nitrospiria > Nitrospirales > Nitrospiraceae > Nitrospira_D. The sequence continues at coordinate 7,828 of JAYWIP010000015.1, read as the reverse complement.
CAGCTGCTGCAGCGGAGCCTGGACGCGCAGGCCGCCTCGTTCCAGTTCACCCTGTTGCCGATGGTGGGGCGCCGGGTCGGTCTGGATATGCCGCTGGTGCAGGTGGGAGCAGGACCGGCCACGATCCGGTACGCCTTGGAGAAGGATGCTGCGAGGGTCAGTATCAATGTTCTGGACCAGCAGGGGCAGGTCATTCGAACGATGGAATACGCCGGGCGGCCGTCTGGCCTGAATGTCGCCGAATGGGACGGCAAAAACCAAAATGGAACGCCGATGCCAGCCGGGGTGTATCGCTATGCGCTCTCGGCCACTGATGCGCAAGGCGCGTCGGTGACGTCGCAGGGCCGGGCGGAACTCACAGTGTCTGGAATCCGAATGGAAGAGGGAGCGGCCAAGCTGGTGGTCGGCAACTTCACCGTCGAACCATCGGATGTCGTGGAATTGCGGTAACGCGATACATAAAGGAGGAACAGATCCATGGGAATTCTATCGTCGCTGTTTGCCGGTGTCAGCGGGCTCAATGCCAATGGCACGGCTTTGTCCGTGATCGGCAACAATATTGCCAATCTCAGCACGGTGGGCTTCAAGGGAAGCAAAGCCACGTTCGCCGATCTGATCAGTTCGTCGATCTCCGGCGGCTCCGGCGCCATCCAAACGGGAATCGGCGTGGCCCTGACCTCCGTCCAGGGTAATTTCTCACAGGGCTCGTTGGCGACCTCATCCAATGTGTTGGACCTGGCGATCGACGGCAACGGGTTTTTCATTGTGGAAGACGCGCAAGGCGGCACCTTCTATTCCCGCGCCGGGCTGTTCCGGTTGGATCGGAACAACAACGTCGTTGATCCCACCGGGTTTAAGCTGCAAGGATTCCTGGCCGACACGACCGGCACCATCACCGGCACGATCGGCGATATCGCTCTGCCATCCACAACCGCGTCGCCGAGAGCGACGACTACGGCCCTGGTTGCAGCCAACCTGAATTCCGCGACGGCGCAGACGGGGGTTCGTGGCAACGTCGTCGGATCAGCTGCGTCTGTCACAACGACCGCGGGGGGCAACAATTCCTTTACCATCGATCTGAACGGTGACGGTCCGCAGGTTGTCACTGTGGCGAACGGCTTGACCGGTTCCGCGCTGGCCACCGCGATTCAAAACGCCGTGCGCGGGCTGGTTCCCGCCGACCCGTTGAAGGCCTCCGCGTATACCGGATTCACAGCGACGGTCAATGCCTCCGACATCTTCACGTTCGCGTCCGGCATCACCGGGACGACGAATAACTCGACGACCGGCACAGGGACTGTCGTCGTCGCGGCGAACGGAGGAGACACCCTGGCGGGCAACTTGAACATGACGGCGCCTGTGTCGACGACAGGAACGGATTTCCTCCTGTCGGATCCTCCCGCCACTTCCGATTTTTCCACGTCCATGACAGTGTTCGATTCGCTCGGCAACAGCCACCTCCTGACGACCTATTTCACGAAGATCGGTGCGAACACCTGGAACTACAATGTCGTGGCTGCCGCCAACGATGTCGTGACCGCTAATTATGATTCCAGCAACATCGATGCGACACTGGGCATCGTGAAAGTCGGGTCCGGCACGTTGACGTTCGGGACGAACGGCACACTCGACCGAGAGAGCCCAGTCCTCCGGTTTGATACCGGGACCGCGGCGGGCGCGGCAGGGGGGACGCCCGGACAGCTTCAAGTCGATTTCAACGGCGCAACGCAGGATCAGCTGATCGTGATGAACTTCGGGTCGAGTGTGACCACCGACGGAGGATCGGGATTGGACGGCACCACCCAGTTCGGGTCCACGTCGGCCCTGGTGCAGCAGACGCAGGACGGGTTTGCCGCGGGATCACTGCAAGCGTTTTCGGTCGATGCCAATGGGACCATCAGCGGCCGGTTCTCCAATGGACAGCTGAGGGCGTTGGCCCAAGTTGTGTTGGCGAGGTTTCCAGATCCGATAGGCTTGACGAGGACCGGGAAGAACACGTTTGCGCAGTCCGGCAATTCCGGTCAGCCTGTGACCGGCACTCCGGACAGCGCAGGGCTCGGGCGGGTACTGTCGAATTCGCTCGAATTGTCCAATGTCGATCTCGGTGAAAGTTTCATTGATATGATCGCCGCGCAGCGAGGATTTCAGGCGAACTCGCGCGTGATTACGACCTCGGACGAAATACTTCAGGAATTAGTGAATCTGAAGCGATAGTCTGCCGTCTCGTTGGGCCGGGAGCTGAAGCTCTCGGCCCGATCCTCTCCCAACCTACCGCAGCCGGGTACCACATTGATTCGGGCCATTGGTCCGTCAGTTTTCTGACGGCGTCAATCGCTTGGTTGACGTGGGCGTCGAGACAGAGGGCTGATCGGAACCGGCCGCGCACGAGTCCTCACGGAAACCGCATGAATGCTGACATTGCTGGTTGAGCGTGGCCGTTGCGCGAGTGGCATATGCATTGCAATCTTGCCCGGCAGTCACGTTATCGGTTGAGAAGTCGAGGAGGATTCCATGGCGGATGCAGCTGCAGCAGATGATAAAGCTCCGGTGAAGGCCGCAAGCCCCGTATTTCCGGTCAAGTTGCTGATTATCGTCGGTCTGTTGGCCCTTGTGGTTGGTACGGGCAGTGCGATCCTGGCGGTGAAACTGCTCGGCGGGGGGAGCAAGGGAGGTGAGACCGCGGAGGAGCACGGACGGGATGCACCGGCAAAAGCCGAAAGCGAGCCGCAATCCGGTGAAAAACCCGCGCAAGTCAGCAAGCCAGGCGTGATGTTCGATTTAGATCCGTTTATCGTCAATTTGGCGGATCAGCCGGAAATTCGCTATCTCAAGATCGCCGTCAAGTTGGAGGTCGAAAGCGAGTTGGTTGCAGCCGACCTATCGGCTCGTGTCCCCCAAGTGCGAGACACTGTGTTGGTATTGCTCAGCAGCAAGGATGTCAACAGCGTGAGAACGCCGCAAGGCAAGTTTCAACTGCGTGACGAAATCACGCAGCGCGTGAACGGACTCTTGCCGAAACCCGGTATCCGTGCCGCCTACTTTACGGATTTTGTCGTGCAGTAAGAACGGGCTGACGCCATGGAGAAGGTTCTCTCTCAAGAAGAAATCGATGCGCTGCTGAAGGGCGTAGTGTCCGGAGAGGTTGACACCGCTCCGAAAGAAGCGGCCCGTGCGGGCGATGGGACGTCGCAATATGATCTGCTCAATCAGGAGCGGATTATCCGGGGACGAATGCCGACTCTGGAGCTCATCAACGACCGCTTCATCCGGCGCCAATCCGTGGCGTGGACCGGCATGCTCCGCGAAGCCGTGGACTTTATTGTTGTGGGCACCCAGGTGATCAAATTCGGAGAACTGCTGAAAAAAATTCCCATGCCGTCGTCGCTCAATGTGTTTCATATGCAGCCCTTGCGGGGCAACGGACTGTTCATCATGGACGCCTTCCTCGTCTACCTCGTGGTGGATTACTTCTTCGGTGGGAAGGCCCAAACGCACGTAAAGCCTGAAGGCCGGGACTTTACGCCGGTCCAACTGCGGATCGTCAAGAAGCTCCTGGGTCACGCGCTGTCCGATCTGGAAAAAGCGTGGCAGGCCGTGCTGCCGGCGAAGGTGGAATACGTGCGCTCGGAAAGCAATCCCCAATTTGCCATGGTGGTGACGGCATCGGAGATCGTGGTGGTGGTGACGCTCCAAGTGATTATGGGGGACACCACCAGGGAGCTGTTTATTGTGTACCCGTACGCGATGCTGGAACCCATCAAGGAGAAGTTGTACTCGGGGCTGGTCTCGGATCAAATCGAGCAAGACAGCGGTTGGAACGGAAAGTTCCGTGAGAAATTGCAAGAGTGCTCTCTGCCCCTCACTGTTCGACTGGGCACGACGACCGTCACATTGCGGGATGTTCTCAATTTCGCGCCCGGTGATGTCATTGTGCTGGACCAGCGGCCGGGCGATCTCCTCGATTGCTACGTCGAGGGCTATCACAAGCTTCAGGGGACTCCCGGAGTGTTCAAGGGCAATCATGCGTGCCGCGTGAGCAAGTTCATCAACTGATCGGGAAGCATGAGGAGAAGACGGTATGGCTGATGCAAGTGTCGCGGCGCAATCAGATGCGAGTGGGACCACCGGAGCGTCTTCACCTCAACCGGCGGCGTTCCCTCCCGTGCAACCAACCGAAACGGGCGTGGCGTCCAAAAACATCGAGTTTCTTCTCGACATACCCATGAGTGTGGCGGTGTATGTCGGCTCCACCAAGATGGCCATCCGAGACCTGCTGCAATTGGCACAAGGGTCCGTCATTGAGCTGGACAAGCTCGCAGGGGAGCCGATGGATGTGATGGTGAACAACAAACTTGTGGCGCGGGGAGAAGTGGTCGTGGTCAACGAGAAATTCGGCATTCGCCTGACGGACGTGGTCAGCGCAGCCGAGCGGGTGCAGCAACTCGGCTAACGCACACGGAGGAGCGCCGGTGATCGATCTCTGGGACAGTCTGTTCCGTACATTATCCGCCCTGGCGGTCGTGCTGGGTTTGATGGGGCTGGCGGCGTTGGCGGCCAAACGGCTGCTGGGTCGCCGCGTCGGGCCGCCCGGATCCCGCCCGCTCATTCAGGTAGTGGCCAGCGGCTATGTCGCGCCTCGTAAGTCGATCGCGCTGGTATCGGTAGCAGGGGAGTATCTCATCATCGGGGCGACAGCAACCGATCTGGTGCCGTTGGGACGTATCAGCGACGCCGCCAAGATGCAGGAGCTGCTGGCTTCAGCCGGCACCGAGCACTCGCTCTTGGCCCCGTCGATCGCGCCATCGGTTGTCGCATCATGGTTTCAGGGTTATTCAAGCGACTCCGTACCCTCGCACCACGGGAGCCGCCATGAACCATAACCGGCTCTGGTCGGCCATGGTCTGTCTCATGACCGTTCTGGCGGGATCGGCCCTGGGGTCGATAGACCTCGCATGGGCAGGCGGACCCTCGGTCAGCATCGATTTGGGAACGGATGCTCCCAAACAGACCGCTGTCGTCGTGCAGATCCTGATTCTCCTGACGGTGCTGTCGTTGGCGCCGGCGCTGTTTATCATGGTGACGTCGTTTACGCGAATTGTGATCGTGCTGTCCTTCCTTCGTCAGGCGCTCGGCACGCAGTCGGTGCCTCCGAATCAAGTGTTGCTGGCACTCGCCTTGTTTCTGACGATCTTCGTCATGGCCCCGGTCGGGCAGAAGGTCTACAACGACGCGCTCCAGCCGCTCATGGCTGAACAGATGTCGTATGAAGAGGCATGGCAGAAGGGGAGCGAGCCGATCCGGGGCTTCATGCTGCGGCAAATTCGTGAGAAGGATCTGGCATTGTTCATCGATCTCGCCCGGTTGCCGAAGCCGGAGAAGGTCGAACAGGTCCCGACCCATGTCATTATCCCGGCCTTCATTCTGAGTGAATTGCGAGTGGCGTTCCAGATCGGCTTTCTGATCTACATTCCCTTTCTCATCGTCGATATGGTGGTCGCCAGCGTGCTGATGTCCATGGGCATGATGCTGCTTCCGCCGGTGGTGATTTCGCTGCCGTTCAAGTTGGTGCTGTTCGTCCTGGCCGACGGCTGGTATCTGGTCGTGGGTTCGATGGTGAGGAGTTTCCAATGACGCCTGAAATGGTGACGGAACTGGGCCGGCAAGCGTTGGAGACCACCCTGCTGGTCGCGACTCCCATTCTCGCTCTCAGTCTGGTGATCGGACTGGTCGTGAGCGCCTTTCAAGCGATGACCCAACTGAACGAAGCGACACTCTCATTTGTTCCGAAAGTATTGGCGTTGTTCGGCGCGATCCTGGTGTTTCTGCCGTGGATGCTGAATGTCCTGACGACGTTCACGGCGAATCTGCTCGCCAACATTCCGAATTACGCCCATTGATCAATTGCCATGACGTCGACGCACGCCATCCAGATTATGCTCCCGCAGTTTCAGGCCTTTTTGGCGCTGATCTCACGAATCGGCGGATTGCTCGCGGCGTTGCCGGTGCTGAGCGGGCGCACCGTGCCGCTCAAGGTGAAGATTGCCTTGATGCTCGTCTTGGGAGTCGCCTTGGCGCCCGTCATTCATGTCCCGTCCGTTCCCTTCGAGCCCTTCATGTTGACTGCCGGGCTGATGAGGGAAATGGCGATCGGGCTCATGATCGGGTTGGCTGTGCGCATGTTTTTCGGAGGGCTCGAGTTGGCCGGTGAACTGGTCGGCGTCCAGATGGGATTCGGCGTCGTGCAGTTGTTTGATCCAGCCACGTTGCGGCAAACGTCGCTGATCGCCCAGTTCTTCACGCTGCTGGCCTCGCTGGTGTTTCTGTCGCTGAACGCGCACCTCCTCGTGGTTGCCACGATCGTTTCCAGCTATCAGGCGATTCCGGCGTTCGTCGCCTCCCTGCCCTCAGGGTTAGGTGATGAGGTGCTGAGTCTGGCGCAACATATGTTCGTCATCGGGCTCACACTGGCTGCGCCGGTCCTGGTGACGATTCTGTTGATCAATATTCTGCTCGCCGTCCTGGGGCGAGCGGTCAGTCAAATCAATGTCTTCGCGCTCAGCTTCCCGGTGACCATCGCGGGAGGCTTGGCCGTCTTGGGGCTGGCAATGCCCTTTACGGTAAGTTTGCTGGCCCGTGAGATCGAGCGGCTCGAATTCGTGATCGACGGCCTGTTGAAAGCACTGGGTCATGGCTGAGAACAACGACAATAAAACAGAGAAAGCGACACCGAAGCGAAAAGACGAGGCCCGCAAAAAAGGCCAAGTGGCCATGAGCCGTGATGTGGTGACGGCGGCGATTTTGGTGGGCGGCGTTGGACTGCTGGGGGCCGTGATGCCGCTGGCCCTTGAGCGGATGACGGAGGTGGTCAGGCACGGGCTCTCGCTCTCAGTCTCCCAAGTGGCGCGCGACGGGATGACGGTGGAACAGGTCGTGACGATTGTGATCGGGAGTGCGGGGACGGTGCTGACGCTGACCTTGCCGATCCTCGGAAGCATCCTGCTGATCGGCAGCGCCGCATCGCTGGCGCAAACAGGCTTGCTCTGGCGTTCGGATGGCATTCAGATGGAGTTAGCCCGCATTAATCCGCTGAAGGGGTTATCCCGGCTCTTCTCGCTTCGTTCGGTGATGGAACTGGTAAAGGGACTGCTCAAGATCGGGGTCATCACCGGTGTGGGGCTTTTTGTCGTACGACATGACGTGCTGCGCGTCCCCGGGCTCATGGATTTCGATCTTGCCTCGATCTTGGGCATGACAGGTTGGCTGGCGCTGAAGATCGCACTGGCGGTGTGCGGCGTGATTGTCGTGCTGGGAGGGTTGGACTACTTCTACCAGCGGTACGAGTGGGAACGCGGTCTTCGGATGTCCAAGGAAGAAATCAAGGAAGAACATAAGTCGGCGGAAGGTGATCCGCTCATCAAGAGCCGAGTCCGGACCGCCCAGCGGGATTTGTCGAGGAAGCGCATGATGGCGGCGGTGAAAACGGCGGACGTCGTGGTCACGAACCCCACCCATCTCGCGGTGGCGCTGAAATACGATTCCACCAGGAGGGCCGCGCCCTTCGACGTCGCGAAGGGCGCCGGGCTGGTAGCCGAGCGCATCCGGGAACTGGCTCGGCACCACGGTGTTCCGGTCGTGGAGCATAAATTTGTGGCCCGGACGATCTTCAAATTGGTCGAGGTCGGCAAGGAAATTCCCGCCGATCTCTATCGCGCTGTGGCGGAAATCCTGGCGTTTGTCTACCGGGCTCGTGGCCAAGGAGCTGGGGCGGGAGTATGACGACCAGCGTGGAACCGATTCAGCAAACGTCGTTTATTAAACACCCCGACAT
>JAYWIP010000014.1:0-23656 GCA_039794465.1 Nitrospira sp. | reverse complement strand
TTATTGCATCTGATCAAGAAGAACGAGATCAATATCTACGATATTCCGGTCGCCCTCATCGCCAACCAGTACTTGGAGTACATTGAGGCGATGAAGAGTCTCAATCTCAACGTCGCCGGGGATTTTTTGGTTATGGCGGCGACACTGCTCCAAATCAAATCCAAAATGCTCCTGCCCCCTGATGAAGCGGTTCAGGACGAGGAAGACGGGCCTGACCCACGGGAGGAACTCGTCCGACGCTTGCTGGAGTACAAGGCGTATAAAGAAGCGGCGCGTCAGCTTGATGGGCAGGAACAGCTGTGGCGCGAAATGTTCCCCCGGGAACAGGCGGCGCCGGAGCCGATCAATCCCGAGGAAATGTCGTTGGAGACTGTCTCCTTGTTCGACCTGGTGGATGCACTCCAGGGAATTCTCGATCGCAATCCCGGGAAGCGGCTCATGGAAATTATTCCCGACAACCTCACGGTCCGGGAACGCATGAACGTGATTCTTGAACTGCTCGAAGGCAAAGACTCGATATCGTTCGTCGATCTGTTCGAGCCGGCAAGCCACCGGATGATCGTGATCGTGACGTTCCTGGCGATGCTGGAATTGATCCGGCTAAGGGTGGCGCGGGTGTTTCAGGCGGAGACGTTCGGCCCGATTCTTGTCTCGCGGTCGTTCTCCTTGGTGCCTGACCCTGCCGAACTCGATGAAGCCGATGTAGAATGGAGAGGAATATGACCCCAGTCACTGATGAAATGAACGGAGTATCGGCCCGGTTGGACATGGAGACGCCGGTCTCACAGTCGAACGGGCATCCGGCCCCTCTTGAAATCGCCGAACCCTCTGGACACGATGACACCGCGGCCCAGGCGGTCGCGGCCCGTGAATTAAAAGCTATCGTGGAGTCGTTGTTGTTCGTGTCACCGGAGCCGCTGTCAGTGCAACGGCTTCTGGCGGTGATCGGCGACGTGACCAAGGCCGAAGTCACGCAGGCGCTTCGGAGCCTCGGCGAGGAGTTGGAGCAGGAAGGCCGCGGCCTCCGGCTGGCGGAAGTCGCCGGTGGGTTTCGGCTACTGACGAAGCAGGAATATGCCGGTTGGATCAAACGATTGGACAAATCGAGATCGACGGCGAAGCTCTCACGCTCGGCGCTGGAGTCGCTGGCGATCATTGCCTACAAACAGCCGATTGTCCGTTCCGAAATCGAAGAAATCCGCGGAGTCGAAACATCGGGCGTGGTGCGGACGCTCTTGGAGCGCAAGCTGGTGCGGATTGTCGGCCGCAAAGAAGTGCCGGGCCGCCCGATCATGTACGGGACCACAAAGTATTTCCTCGAACATTTTGGACTGAACGATCTGTCGCAGCTGCCGCCGCTTCGGGAATTCAAGGAGCTGGGCGAATCGGAGCAGGCCATGCTGCCGATGGACGACGACAATCTCACAACCAACGGTGCTGCCGAAGTCACCGCCGTGGTGGAAGAAGCGCTGGCGCTTGAACAGAATGGGCCGCCCTCCGCCGAGCAGGCGGAATCGGACGAGGATCTTTCCGCTGATGCCGCGCTGACTCTTCTCGATCAACCGATCGAGCAAGCCTAGCCTGCATGGTTCATGAACGCGTCGCTGCTCCCAGCGGTTTCTTGACTCTCTTTCCGGCGCTTTGCTAGACTTCACAATCCAATTCTAACTCATTGAAACATCCTTAATTTCTTGCGTTCGGTCATCTCTAGCAACACGAGGTACCAGCTGTGATGAAACCCTGGCAGTTTGATGAATTCTTCCGGTTTACTCGTGGACAGCTGTTGATTGAAGGCATGCAGGGTGAGTGGGGTGGCGGCGATTCGGTCGCAGAGGAAGACGAGCTGCCTTCTGCGCCGACAAACGTCCACGCGAAAGCGGGCAATGGGCGTATCACCATTACGTGGGATCCGGTGCCGGATGCCATGTATTACAACCTCTACTTCCAGACCACCAAGGGTGTCCAGATCAAATTTTCCGAACTGACCCGCCCCATAGCCAGCGCGGACGATTTCAAAACCGTCATCGGCGTCAAAAAAGACAAGGCCACCTGCTTGGAAGGCGCCACGAGCCCGTTCGTGCATGACGATCTCGCCAACGGCACCTGTTATCACTATGTCGTCACGGTGGTGACGCCGAAAGGCGAGAGCCTCGAGTCACAGGAAGTCATGGCCATCCCCTCGCCCTATTTGTTGGCGATGGCGATCGGGCAAGAAGGCGTAAGCGACGGAGAGTTTAGCTCGCCCACGGGCATCGCGCTCGACAAGGACGGCAATCTCTACGTGGCGGATACCGACAACCATTCAATCCAAAAGTTCGACAAGGCGGGCACGTTCCTGGCCCGGTGGGGAGGCGAACCCGGTTCGCAGGAGGGGCAGTTCTATTACCCGCGCGGGTTGGCGGTCGGGCCGGACGATGTGGTCTACGTGGCGGACAGCGGCAACAACCGCGTCCAGAAGTTCGATCTCGAAGGCAACGTCCAAAAAGCCTGGGGGAAGTTCGGGTTTGCGTGGCGCGGCGCTGATATGGGTAAGTTTGACGTGCCCTGGGGGATCACGACGGATCAAGAGGGCAACGTCTATGTGTCGGATACCAGCAACGCCCGCATTCAGAAGTTCCAATCAGACGGGCAGCCGCTCTTGAAGTGGGGCCGCGACGGCAGTTTCGACGGTGCGTTCTTCTTTCCGCGCGGGGTGGCGGTCGATTTCGTCGGGAACATTTATGTGGCCGATGAAAGCAACAACCGCATCCAGAAGTTCGATCCACGCGGGAGCTTCTTGACCAAATGGGGGCGCGAGGGCAGCGGGCCGGGACAGTTCAAGTCCCCCTGGGGCATCGCCTGCGACGCGCTGGGCAATGTCTATGTGGTCGATAGCGGGAATCACCGGGTACAGAAATTCGACGGCAACGGCACCTTCCTCTGTTCCTTCGGCAACCGCGGCAAGACGGAAGGGCAGTTGAACTTCCCGTATGGTATTGCGGTGGACAAGCAGGGCTGTGTCTTTGTCGTCGACAGCGGCAACGGCCGGGTGCTGAAGTATGTGCCGACCGAAGAGGAGCAGAATCGCGGCAAACTGGAGCCGGCACAGGCCCACGTAGAAGGGGCCGTGCAGCCACCCCGGTCGGTGGCGGTGAAGGCCGGCGATACGGAAGTGTTTCTGAGCTGGATGGATGTGCCGGGCGCCGTCTCGTATAACCTCTATTTCAGCACGGCGCCCCAGCTGACTCTGCAAGGCGCGACCAAGATCGAAGGCGTGACCAATCCCTACACGCACACGGGGCTGACCAACGACACGCCGTATTTTTACGCGATCACGGCCTCGTTTGAGGACGGGACCGAAAGCGGCCTGTCGGAGGAAGTCACTGCGATGCCTGTGCTCATCGACATTACGGCGCCGCAAAACCCCTACGCCGTCATCAACCATGGCGCGTTTATGACGAACTCGCCGGAGGTCGTGGTCACGATCTCGGCCAACGACGTGGATACGGGCGTGGGCGCCTACTTCGTGTCAGAGAGCCCGTTGACGCCGATGGCCGGCACGCCCGGCTGGGTCGACGTGACACCGGCGTTGAAATTCGGCGCGACGGTCCCCTTCATCCTGTCGCCGGGTGACGGGCAGAAAACCATCTATGTCTGGTTCAAGGACGTCGGCAACAACGTGTCCACGCCCGCCGCTGCCACGATCCTGGTCAATACCTCCGGCTATCTCTGTGTAGCGAAGTGGGGCAAGCCGGGCCGGGGTGCGTCGCTGCTGCACGGCGGCGAGTTCATGGCGCCCATGTACGGCCTGTGTATTGATCAGCAGGGCGCGCTGTTTGTCACGGACAACGGCAATAATCGCATTCAGAAGTTCGATAATGCCGGCAACTTCATCATCTTGTGGGGCAACTTCGGTGCGGCGAACGCGAACTTCCACAATCCCACCGGGATCGCCTGTGACGGCAAGGGCGATGTGTGGGTGGTGGACACGAACAACCATCGCGTGCAGAAGTTCGACGGTAAGCTGGGCGGCTATCTGATGAAATTCGGATCACGGGGCAACGGTGAGGGCCAGTTCAACGCGCCCTGGGGCATCGCGATCGACCGGGTGCGCGGCTTTGTCTATGTGGTGGACAGCGCGAATTTCCGGGTGCAGAAGTTCGACATGAGCGGCGAGTTCATCATGGCCTGGGGCAGTTTCGGAAACGGCGACGGCCAGTTCTATTTCCCGCGCGGTATTGCCGTGGACCAGAGCGACGGGTCGGTCTACGTGGTGGACATGGGCAATCACCGTATCCAAAAGTTCGACACCAGCACCAACGTGCTCCCTCAGCTGCTCACTAAATGGGGCGGCAGCGCGGAGGCCGGTCATGCCAGCAGTCCGCTCGCGCAGGAGGCGGGACAGCTCCGTTCTCCCTGGGGGATTGCCGTGGACGGCGCGGGCGACGTGTATGTGACGGATACCGGCAACCATCGCATCGAGAAATTCGACCGGGAAGGCAACTTCATTTCGCAATGGGGCGGGTTTGGGAACGGCGATGGCCAGTTCAACTTTCCCTATGGGATCACCGTGGATACGAAAGGCAGCGTGTTCGTCGTCGATAGCGGGAACACGCGGGTGCAGCAATTCATGCCGGCTGACGAGGGCAGTGAGCGGTTGCAGGAAGAGGCTGAAGCGGTCGCTGACGGAGGGCGGCTGCCGGAACGTCTCAAGTCGTAAGGAGACATCATGTTGGACAAAGAGCCGAAACAGGGGTTGACCTACGACGACGTGGTGCTTGTGCCGGCCAAGTCACAGGTGCTGCCGAACGAGGTCGATACCAGCACGTTCGTGTCGCGCAATATCCGAATCAACATTCCGCTGGTCAGCGCGGCGATGGACACGGTGACTGAAGCGCGGTTGGCCATTGCCATGGCACGCGAAGGCGGGATCGGGATCATTCACCGGGTGTTGCCGCCGGCCGATCAAGCGACGGAGGTCGATAAGGTCAAGAAATCGGAAAGCGGCATGATTCTCGATCCGGTGACGATTTCGCCGGACCAAACGATCCGCGACGCGCATGCGCTGATGGCCAAGTACCGGATTTCCGGTATCCCCGTCACCAAGGGCCGCAAGCTCGTTGGCATTCTCACGAACCGCGACTTGCGTTTCGAAACCCGCATGGACCTCAAGGTCTCCCAAGTGATGAAGCGCGAGAAACTGGTCACAGCGCCCGAAGGCACCAGCCTGGAGAAGGCGCGGGAAATCCTCCATGAACATCGCATCGAAAAGCTGCCGGTAGTGAACAAGCAGTTCGAGCTGAAGGGCCTCATCACGATCAAGGATATCGAAAAACGCATCAAGTATCCTCATGCCTGCAAGGACGCACATGGCCGGCTGCGGGTCGGCGCGGCGGTGGGGGTCGGGCCGGACACCGAGGAGCGGGTGCATGGGCTCAAAAAAGTGGGCGTGGATCTGGTCGTCGTCGATACGGCCCATGGCCATTCGCAGGCAGTGCTGGATACCGTGAAGATGATCAAGAAGCTGCACCCGGACCTTGAGCTGATCGCGGGCAACATCGGCACGGCCGAGGCAGCCAAGGACTTGCTCAAGATGGGGGTCGATGCGGTGAAGGTCGGAGTGGGGCCCGGGTCGATCTGTACGACACGGATTGTGTCCGGGGCGGGGATGCCGCAGCTGACGGCGATCGCCGATTGTGCCAAGGTGTTGAGCGGCAGCGGCGTGCCGGTGATCGCCGACGGTGGCATCAAGTTTTCCGGAGACATCACCAAAGCACTGGCCGCCGGCGCGTCGGCGGTCATGCTCGGAGGGTTGTTGGCCGGCACCGAGGAATCGCCCGGCGAAACCGTGCTGTATCAAGCCAGAACCTATAAGGTCTATCGAGGGATGGGTTCGATCGGTGCGATGGAGCGCGGGGGCGGCGATCGGTACGGGCAAGGGGGGCGGGTGGCCCAGAAACTGGTGCCCGAAGGAATTGAAGGTCGAGTGCCGTATAAAGGCCCGTTGGCCGCTGTTGTGTATCAGCTGGTCGGCGGGGTCAAGTCGGGAATGGGGTATTGCGGCTGCAAGACGATTGCCGATCTGCAACAGAACGCCACTTTCATTCGGCAAACGGTGGCTGGCCTTCGCGAAAGCCACGTGCACGACGTCATCATCACCAAGGAAGCCCCGAACTACCGGATGGATTGGGAGTAACACTGCGTGAAGCGTCTCTCGTGAAGCGTATCTCGCAAGACACTTCCGGCTTCCGTCATTAAACGAACGACGCTTCACGAACGACGCCCCATGGAACTTTGGCACGATAGAATTCTAGTCCTCGATTTCGGGTCGCAGTATACACAGCTGATCGCCCGCCGCATTCGCGAAGCGCAGGTCTATTCCCAAATTCTTCCCTGCACGGTTCCGCTGGCCACGGTCTTGGCCTACCGCCCGCAGGGGATCGTGCTCTCAGGGGGGCCGTCGAGCGTCTATGAGAAGAAAGCGCCGACCGTCGCCAAGGAACTGTTCGATCAAGGCATTCCGGTCCTGGGGATCTGTTACGGCATGCAGTTGGTGACGCATCTGTCCGGCGGGGAAGTCGCCAAGTCCGCGCACCGGGAATATGGCCGGGCCGAACTCAGGATCGACGACGCCGAAGATCTCTTCAAAGGCATCGGGCAGAACGGCACGACCACCGTGTGGATGTCGCACGGCGACCGGATCGAGCGGATGCCGCCGGGGTTCCGGTCCATCGCGCACACGGATAACTCGCCGGTCGCGGCGATGAAACGCGACGATCGCAAGAGGCGGATCTACTGCCTGCAATTCCATCCCGAAGTGGCCCACACACCGGAAGGGGGGACGATCCTCCGCAACTTCGTCTATGAGATTTGCGGCTGCAAGCCGACCTGGACCATGCAGTCGTACGTCGAGACGGCGGTGAAGCAGATTCGTGAGCAGGCCGGGAAGGATCCCGTCATCTGCGCACTGAGCGGTGGAGTGGATTCCTCGGTGGCGGCGGCACTCACGCATCGCGCGATCGGCGACCAGCTCACCTGCATCTTCGTCGACAACGGCGTGTTGCGCGCGGGCGAACGCGAACAAGTGCAGAAGACGTTCGCCTCGCAACTGCACCTCAATCTCCGTCTCCTCGACGCGACGAAGCCATTTCTGGCCGGCCTCAAGACCGTGACGGATCCGGAACGGAAGCGCAAGATCATCGGCCGGCAGTTCATCAAGCACTTCGAAGCGGAATCCAAGAAGTTGAAGGGGGTCAAGTATCTCGTTCAAGGCACGCTCTATCCGGACGTGATCGAAAGTGTCAGCTTCAAAGGCCCGTCGGCCACGATCAAGACGCATCACAACGTCGGCGGCTTGCCGGCGCGCATGAGGCTCAAGCTGATCGAGCCGCTGCGGGAACTCTTTAAAGACGAAGTGCGGGTCTTGGGCAAGGAGCTGGGTTTGCCGGATGAGATCATTTGGCGGCAGCCGTTCCCAGGTCCCGGGCTTGCGATCAGGGTGTTGGGTGCGGTGACAGCGGAACGGTTGGCGATTCTGCGAGCGGCGGAGACGATCGTGGATCAAGAAATCAGAGCAGCGGGTCTGTATCGCGAGATCTGGCAGGCCTTCGCCGTGCTGTTGCCGATCCGCACGGTCGGCGTCATGGGCGATCAGCGAACGTACGAGCATGTGATTGCCATTCGCGCCGTCACGAGTGTGGACGGCATGACCGCCGACTGGGCGAAGATCCCCAATGAGGTGCTGGGCCGGATGTCGAGCCGCATCATCAACGAAGTGAAGGGCGTGAACCGTGTGGTCTACGACATCAGCTCCAAGCCGCCGTCAACAATCGAATGGGAGTAGCAGTGCGTGAAGCGTCGTTCGTGAAGCGTGAAGCGCGGACATTTCCAATCCTGCGAACGACGAGATACGAGATGCGCTTCACGGGAAAATAGAATGGATATTCGACTCCAAAAGCTCATTGCCGGGACCGGGCTGGCGTCGCGCCGGAAGGCGGAAATGCTCATTTCTGCCGGCCGGGTGTCCGTGAATGGCAAGGTCGTCACCGAACTTGGAACAAAAGTCGATCCGGCTCGCGATCACGTGAAGGTGGACGGAAAACATCTCACCGCCGCGCAGCCGTTCGTCTATCTGCTGCTGAACAAGCCGAAACATGTCATGTCTACGCTGGATGATCCGGGGGGCCGACCGACCGTGAAGGATTTTCTTCGCGGGGTGTCGGTCCGGGTGTTTCCGGTCGGCCGGCTGGACTTCGACAGTGAAGGATTGATGCTGCTCACGAACAACGGCGAGTTGGCCCAGGCGCTCCTGCACCCCCGTTATCACGTGCCAAAAACGTACTTGATCAAGGTCAAGGGTGTCCTGACAGATGAAGAGATTCGCGAGCTGGAGCGCGGGGTGAAACTCGAAGACGGGATGACCGGTCCGGCACAGGTGAAGAAAATCAGCAAGGCGCAGGCGAATTCGTGGCTGGAAATTACGATTCGTGAAGGGCGCAAACATCAGGTGAAGCGGATGTTGGAATCGGTCGGCCATCCGGTGATTCGCTTGACCAGGGTCAAAATGGGGCCATTGTCGTTGGGACGGCTTGGGTCTGGAGAGTTCCGGTTCCTGACAGACCGGGAAGCCAATGCGTTGCGGGAGTTGGTCGAGGAGCGGGTGGAGATGGTCGAGCGGGGAGAGCAGCCGCCGGACCGTCCTCGAAGGCCGGTTCGGCGAGCGGGGTGGGCCCGGCCGAAGAAAGCGAAAGTGGCGTAACGATGAAACAGCGGACACATACATGCGGTGAGTTGACCAGGACACAGGTGGGACAATCGGTCGTGCTGAACGGCTGGGTCCAGCGGCGGAGGGATCACGGCGCCGTGATGTTCATCGATTTGCGCGACCGGACCGGCCTTACGCAGGTGGTCTTCAATGCCGAGCGGAATGCCGCCGTCCACAAAGCCGCCCACACCTTGCGGAGCGAATGTGTGGTGTCGATTGCCGGACAGGTCAAGGCCCGTCCGGATGAATCCAGGAACCCCAATTTGCCGACGGGTGAGATCGAAGTGTTCGTGGACGAGGTTGAGATCCTGAATGAAGCCAAGACGCCGCCCTTTGTCATCGAAGATGAGGCCGAAGTGACCGAGGCCATCCGCCTGAAATACCGCTATCTCGACCTGCGACGGCCCAAGATGCAACGATTACTGGGCATACGGCATGCTGTCGCACAGGCTGCGAGAGGGTATCTCAATGCCGAAGGGTTTCTGGAGGTTGAGACGCCGGTGTTGACGAAGAGCACGCCGGAGGGGGCGCGGGATTACCTGGTCCCCAGCCGCGTGAACGCGGGCCAGTTTTTCGCCTTGCCGCAGTCGCCGCAGCTGTTCAAACAAGTGCTGATGGTGAGCGGGGTCGACCGGTACTATCAAATTGCCCGCTGCTTCCGTGACGAAGATCTGCGCAACGACCGCCAGCCGGAGTTTACCCAGATTGATCTTGAGCTGTCGTTCGTAGACCGCCAACAAGTCATGGCGCTGATGGAGCGGATGATCGTCACGATCTTCAAAGAGGCCGGCGGGGTGCAACTGCCGACGCCGTTCCCGCGCATGACGTATGCCGAGGCGATGGGACGCTATGGGTCGGACAAGCCCGACCTCCGGTTCGACATGCCGCTCTACGATGTCACGGCCTTCGGCGCGGCGAGCGACTTCAAAGTGTTCAAGGACGCGGCGGCGAAAGGCGGGATCGTCAAGGCGCTGATCGTCAAGGGCGGCGCCGCGCTTTCCAGGACCAGGGTTGATGCGCTGGGCGAAACGGCGAAGAGTTTCGGCGCCAAGGGGCTCGCCTGGCTCAAGATGACGGCGGAGGGCCAACTGGAATCGGTCATCGCCAAATTCCTGGATGCCAAGGCCTTCGCGGTTGCGTTGCCTGAAGCCAAACCGGGAGACCTCGTGCTATTCGGCGCGGACAAGTCCGCGGTCGTGCAAGATGTGCTCGGACGCATCCGGCTGCTGCTGGGAGAGGAATTGAATCTCATCGATAAGACGGCTTGGAAGCCGCTCTGGGTCACCGAGTTTCCGCTGCTCGATTATTCGCCGGAAGAGAAGCGGTACGTGTTCATGCACAATCCCTTTGCCGCACCGATGGATGAAGATCTGGCTCTGTTGGATTCCGATCCGCTCAAGGTGCGGGCCAAGGCGTACGATATGGTCCTCAATGGGAGCGAAATCGGCGGCGGGAGCATCCGCAACCACCGGAGCGAGATTCAGCTGAAGATTCTGGACCTGCTCGGTATCAACAAGGACCAGGCGCAGGCGAAGTTCGGTTTCTTGCTGGACGCGCTGGACTACGGCGCGCCGCCGCACGGCGGAATCGCATTCGGCCTCGATCGATTGATCATGCTGCTCGGCGGCGCCGATTCGATCCGCGATGTCATCGCGTTCCCGAAGACGCAGCGCGCGCAATGCCCGTTGACCGACGCCCCATCGGCCGTCAGCGCCGAGCAACTCAAGGAACTACGCATCAAGCTGGATCTGATCGAGTAGCCTTCATGGCCGGAAATACATTCGGCAGAATTTTCACTGTTACCTCATTCGGCGAAAGCCATGGGCCGGCGATCGGCTGCGTCGTCGATGGGTGCCCGCCCGGGCTTGCCCTTTCCACTGAAGATATCCAAAAGGATTTGGACCGGCGCAAGCCCGGCACGTCCCGCCACGTCACGCAGCGACAGGAATCGGACACCGTTGAAATTCTTTCCGGCGTATTTGAGGGAAAGACTACCGGGACGCCGATTGCGCTGCTGATCCGTAACGAAGACCAGCGGAGCCGGGACTATGGCAACCTGATCGACACCTTTCGCCCAGGCCACGCCGACTACACCTATTGGCAGAAGTATGGGATTCGGGATCACCGGGGCGGGGGACGGGCGTCGGCGCGGGAAACAGCCGTACGTGTGGCGGCAGCGGCGGTCGCGAGAAAATGGCTTGCCGAAAAACATGGGGTTCTGATCCGCGGCTACCTAAGCCAACTCGGGCCGATCGAGATTCCATTCAAGACGTGGGCCACCGTGGGGGATAACCCGTTCTTTGCGGCCAACGACGATCTGGTCTCGAAGTTGGAATCATTCATGGATGAGCTGCGGAAGTCCGGTGATTCGGTCGGGGCCAAGATTACGACGGTGGCCGAACACGTGCCGGTCGGATGGGGCGCGCCGGTCTACGCGAAACTGGATGCCGACCTGGCCGGCGCCATGATGGGTATCAATGCCGTGAAGGCGGTTGAAATTGGTTCGGGCTTCGCGTCAGTGGCTCAGCGCGGTTCGGAACATGGAGACGAACTGACGCCACAGGGGTTTCTTTCAAACAATGCCGGCGGCATTCTCGGCGGCATCTCGACGGGCCAAGACATCATTGTCACGATCGGCATCAAGCCCACGTCGAGCATCCGCATCCCACGCAAGTCGATCGATAAGCAGGGCAAGCCGGTCACGGTCGAAACCAACGGACGCCACGATCCCTGTGTCGGCATCCGTGCTACACCGATTGCCGAAGCCATGCTGGCACTCGTCCTCATGGACCACGCGCTCCTGCATAGGGCCCAAAATGGCGATGTGAAGACGGGGACACCGAAGATTCCCGGATCGGTCAATAGGTAGGTCAAGGCTAAGGCTACGCGTGGTGGATTATTTGGCCACGACCTCAACGAGATCGATGTCGAATACTAATGTTGCGCCCGGCTTGATCAGAGGAGCCAGCCCTTTGTCGCGATAGGCCAGATTGGACGGGCAGATCAATCTGCTCTTGCCACCGGCTTTCATCTGCAGTATCCCCTCCGTCCAGCACTTGCTCATTTCGCTCACGATGAGAGTGGTCGGCTCGCTCTTCTTGAGGGTGCTATCGAATACTGTCCCGTCGATCAGGGTACCGTTATAGTGCACTTTCACCGTATCCGTGCGTTTCGGGGACGCGCCTTTTCCTTCCTTGATAGTCGTGATGAGGGCTCCGGACTCGGTTTTCTTGGCGCCGGGCTCTGACGAGGCTTTTGCGAGGAATGCGGCCCCCCGCTTCTTCTCCCCTTCTGCGATGATCGAGGCGCGGGCCTGTTGCAGTTGTTGAATCTTGGGGCCGAACGTCTGGAGGTCCACTTTGGGGGTCTTATTGAGAACCCCGTCACTGATGCCGGACTTCACAAGCTCGAGATCAGATTCGTTCAGGCCAAAGGACTCGATGGATTGGCTGATGGTTAATCCCATGGTATAGAGGATTTTTTGCTCCTCGGTTGTCGGCTCAGGCGCTCCAGCGAATGCCGCAGTCGTGCCAAGGCAAAGCATGGCCGCCAAACAGAAAACAATGAGTCTCATGAACGGTCCTTTCTTAAGGTGTGACGGAACCAGATTTGATAGCACAAGTTCAAGAATGGTGTCGAGTGGAAGGTCTTGTGTGGAGCATCAGGCGAAGTCGAGAGGTGTTCTGCCTCTACTGTTCGGGACGACCCTGAAGATGGCGAATCTCAACCTCCTGCAGGGTGAGAACCAATCCTGAGCGGACCTGCTGCTCGATGAAGGTGAGAAAGGCATCGACCTTGTCGCGCGAGTCGACGAGTTCGATGGTAATTGGGAGATTTTCAGCCAGCCGTTCGATCTTAAACGTGTGGATCACGCGGGTGTGGGGGCCGAAACCCATGAGTCCACGGTAGACCGTGGCTCCCGACAATTGCCGAGCGTGGGCCTGAGCGACGATCCATTCATAGACCGGCCGCCCGGCGTGTTTATCCCCTTCTCCGACATAAATTCTCAGCAGGCAACCCTGTTCAACGCGCATGGGTCATTTCCAGAGTAAATAGGCGGTGGAGTAGCCGAGCCAGACGGCCACAAGACTCAGAAATATATGGCCCACGACATTGCCGCCGGCCAACCACAGTTCTCCGTCGCGCAGGAGGTTCATGGTTTCGTTGCCGAACGCTGAAAATGTGGTAAACCCGCCCAGGAGACCGACGATCAGAAAGGCCCTGGTTTCCCCCGCGATGACGCCTCGATGGTCGGCGAGTTCCGCTAAAAATCCCACCAACGCACATCCCACAAGATTGACGGCCAGCGTGCCGAAGGGAAACTGGATACTCTTGCTCACTTGTTGGGCATAGCCGCTCACGAGATAGCGCAGGATGGATCCGATGAAGCCGCCGGTGCCGATGAGAAAGAGAGTGCGCAGGGTATGCTCGCTGAATAATGGTGAACTCAATTGACGCGCCATTGTACTCAAGCACATCGTCCGAGTCACGCAGCCTGCTCTGAGGGATCGAGCGATCACCTGTGGCTCGGGCAAAAGGTGCCGTAGTACAATCGTGGGCACGAAACGGCTGGAGGGGACAAGCGAACACATGATCGATATCTACACAGATGGCGCCTGTAGCGGGAATCCCGGTCCCGGGGGCTGGGGAGTCCTGGTGCGAGCCGGCGAGGTTGAAACGGAACTCAGCGGCGGCGAGCCGGTGACGACGAACAACCGGATGGAGTTACTGGCGGTTATTCAGGCGTTGCAGTCGTTCTCCCAGCCGGTCACGGCGCGGGTCTATACCGATTCGCAGTACGTGCAAAAGGGCATCAGCCAGTGGATTCACGACTGGAAGCGGCGCGGCTGGAAGACGGCGAGCAAAGACCCGGTGAAGAATGAAGACTTGTGGCGGCGGCTCGATGCGCTGGCGGCTGGCCATACGATCGAGTGGCATTGGGTCAAGGGGCACAACGGTCATCCTGAGAATGAACGGGTCGATGCGTTGGCCAGAGCCGGGCTCGAACAGGCGCGTCGAGCGGACAGGCCGACCTCCGGTCCTGTCACTTCGACCGGCACGGGGCCAGCCCGTTCAACGGGCGCACGGCCCATTCTGGATATTCAGCGCGCGACGGTCTATCGCGGCGAGACCTGTGTCTTCTCGGATTTCTCGTTCATGCTGCGGGAAGGCGAGCATGCGGTCATACTCGGTCCCAATGGCGCCGGGAAATCGACATTGCTCAAACTCTTGGCCGGCGGGGTTCACCCCATGCCATTAGAGGAAACCCATGTCAGGCTATTTGGCGAAGAAGGCGGTAACGTGTGGGAAATACGGAAGCGCTTTGGTCTCGTCTCGCATGATCTCCAGCGGGATTACTTGATCTGTGCCGACGGGTTGAACGTGATTTTGTCCGGGTACTATGCGAGTAACGACACGTATGGCTATCAGGAATTCAGTGAGGCGCAGGTGGCGCGGGCGCATGACGTGATGAAGGAACTCGGTGTCGAGTCGTTAGCCAGTCGCCGGTTTGGCCATCTCTCAACCGGCGAACAACGGCGATTCCTGCTGGGCCGCGCCCTGGTGCATGACCCACCCGTCCTGGTCCTGGATGAGCCGACGAGCGGGCTTGATTTGAAAGCCTGCTTCCAATATCTGGACCTCTTGCGTGCGCAGATCGGGAAAGGCAAAACCGTGCTGCTCGTGACGCATCATCTGCACGAGATTGCTCCGGAAGTGGAGCGCGTCGTGCTGCTGAAAGGTGGGGAAATCCTTGCCGATGGACTCAAGTCCCAATTGCTGACCGATGAGCGCATCAGCGAACTCTTCGACTGCTCCATCCAGCTGGCGCAAGCCAACGGGTGGTATCAAGCGTTGCCGGGGTGACCTCATAACCGGCTTGCTTCAAAGGTGTCGCAGACAGACGGATCGCCGGATTCAAGGCCGCGCTTGAGCCACGTCATGCGCTGCTCAGACGATCCGTGTGTCCAGCTTTCCGGCTGGACATGACCGCGCGACATCTTTTGCAGACGGTCGTCACCGATGGCCGCCGCCGCCCGCAGCCCTTCTTCAAAGTCTCCCGGTTCGATCAGATTGCGCTCACGCTTGGCGTGGTGGCCCCAGACGCCGGCATAACAATCGGCCTGGAGCTCCATGCGCACCGACAGGGCGTTCCTTTCCGATTCAGAGACCTGCCGTTGCAAGCGGTGGACCTTCTCCGCGACCCCAAGCAGATTCTGCACGTGGTGACCGACCTCGTGCGCGATCACATAAGCCTGGGCAAAGTCGCCTGCCGCGCCGAGACGCTGCTCCATTTCATTGAAGAATGCCAGGTCCAAGTAGATCCGATGATCGTTGGGACAATAGAAGGGGCCGACAGCCGATGACGTCGTGCCGCATGCCGACTGCACGGCGCCGGTAAAGAGCACCATGCGTGGGTCTTCGTACCGTGGGCCGAGCAGAGTCTGCCAGGTGGTTTCAGTATCCGCCAGGACAATCGACGCAAACTTCCCAAGGTCATCGCTGGGTGCGCCGACCGGGCCGGATTCCGATGGGGCCGATGGAGCCATGGTCTCAGTCATGCTCTGAACACCGGTGATCATGTTTAAGACGGTCAACGGATTGACACCGGTGAAGTAACTGACGGCAAGCGCCAGCACAATGGTGCCGATGCTGAGTCCGCCGGCTCTGCCCATTCGAGCCGGGCTCATGCCGCGCCGATCTTCGATGTTGCCGCTTTCGCGTTGGCCGTCGATACGCATGTCGCCCTCCCCCGCGCCGCACAATCAGTCGGATTCTTTTTCCATGGACTGAATAAACTTGTCGGCTTCTGCGATAGACCGGTTCATGTCTTTGACCAGCTGATCGACCTGGGCATCAACTTTGACGAGTTCGCCCTTAATCGCGGCCAACGCGCGGGCGTTGAGATTATGTTTCAGGTAGAGCACCTGGTCGCGCAGCGGCCTGAGGACCGGGTCAATCCGTTGTTCTGCACGCTTCATGGCCGACAACATGTCCTTGTATCCACTCTTGGTTTGAGTGAGTTTGGCCTGGCTCTTCCGCCGCAGGTCGGCGCTTGAATATTGGCCGAGTTCTTGTTCCCACTCCGAGAACAGGGCATCGGCCACGCTTTCGACATCCGCAATCTTCTTCCTGACCGCCTTGGCGCTGTCTTCGCTCGCTTCCAGCTCACCGCTCAGCTTCTTATACGTGGATTCGAGATCTCCACCATCGTAGGAGACGACTTTCCCGAATAGTTCGAGGGTGCTTTGGATCTCTTGTTTAGCGTCTTCCTGGGCGTTCCGGGCCGACTTGACTCGGTCGCTCAGAATGTCCCGTTTGGCATAACCCATCTTTTCCATGGTGGCGAGATAGGCTGTGTCGCAGGAAGAAAGATCCAACGCGATGAGAAGAAGCATGATCGTCAGCACCGAGTTCATAAGTACCTCTGTAAAGGGTTATGCACGAAACGAGTGATCATCACTGCACGCGGCACGCGCGTGCATCATAACCGAAGTGCGCAAGTGGGGAAAGTCTGATGAGACGTCGGCTAGTTGAGCGGGGAGGAGGGGCCCCCATGGGGGCCCCTCCTGGCGAGTGGAGCTACTTGCTGTCCGACGTTCCTTGATCCAGTTCTCCGGCGATCTGTTTGAGGTCTTTGGGATAGAGGACGATCTCGATTCGACGGTTGGACGCTCGTCCCTCTTCGGAATCGTTCGAGGCGACCGGGTGGGTGTCGGCATAGCCGACCGCGGAGAGATGCTGCCGGTCCACACCGCCTTTCTCGATCAAATGCCGGACGACTGTTGTGGCCCGAGCGGTCGAGAGTTCCCAATTACTCTTGAATCGGCTCTGCAATTTCGCGCTGATGGGCACGTTATCGGTGTGGCCTTCGATCCGGATCTGCTTGTCCGAGACTTTGCTCAGGATGTCACCCACCTGCTGGAGCACCTTGAGCCCGGCCGGCTTCACTTGCGCCTGACCCGAATCGAACAACACCCGATCTACCATATTGATCGTGAGGCGGTCACGCACTTGCTGGATCGTAATATTCCCTTTTGAGATTTCGTCCTGGAGCGAACGGGATAACTCTTCTTGCGTCTTGGTCAGACGCTTGATTTCTTCTTCCTTTGCGACCCGTTCCTGTTCAAGGTTGGCGGCCAGTCTGGCCTGCTCCTGGCGCAGGCGCTCGCTTTCCGCTGCGTTTTTGGCTGCCTCGGCCTCCATCGCTGCGGCTTGTTGCTTCAGCTTGTCGATTTTTTCCTGGGCGGACGCGCTGCCCTCGGCATGTTTCTGCTCGAGGTCTGTGATCTGGCTGCGCACTTTGGCCAGATCGTCGTTCAGCTGCCCTTTGTCCTTCTCCAAGCCGTCGAGGCGGGACTGTAACTCCTGTGATCGCGCGACGAGGGCTTCACGTTCTTTGGCTAAGGAGGCGGCTTGCTCTTCGACAGCCCTCCGTTGGTTGGCTTCCAGATCGAACGACTCCCGCATGCCCACCAATTGACGCTGTTGCTGCGCGGACAGCTTCTTGGCCGCTTCGAGTTCGGCCAACGTTTTTTCGTGAGTTGCCGAACTCACGCATCCGGCCAACATGCCGAGTAAGACCAGGGTTGAAGTCTGAAATAAGAGCACCGGGCGAGAAAATGGTCGGACCATGGGTTCCTCCTTGGACGACGAATGAGTGCCAATGAGCAAGGTCGAAGATAATCTGTCCTGTTGTGAGCAAGCTTGGTGCCTGCGCAACTGGTACAAGAGTCATGGAAAATGTGTCGATTGTCAATAGGTTGAGGAGCCACGTTGCGGGTCTGTCATGCAGAGGTGGGGCCTTTCGCAACAGCGTGTGGAGCGATTGGAGGACAGAGCCTACAGATGGGCACCGCGTTATCCAACAGGTAATAGAACTGAATACACGGATTAACGTGAACGCTCTGTTTCGGAGGAGTCTTCGGTGTAGAATTCGACCATGAGCGGCTGGACGCGTGGGTTCGTCATCATCGTGTTGCTCGTAACCTGTGTTGGGTGCGACCGGATCACGAAAGATCTGGCCCAACAGCACTTGGCCGCACAGCCGCCGCTCTCATGGTTTCAGAATACGGTTCGGCTCGAATATGCGGAAAACGCCGGCGCGTTTCTGAGTGCCGGAGCGGGATTGTCGAGCGACGCGAGGACGATCCTTTTTCAAGCTGTCCCGAGTGTGTTTCTCCTCGGCCTTCTTCTATTCATCTGGCGCTCCCGCGAGGGATCGGCGGTCTGGGTCACCGGTTGGAGCCTGGTGTTAAGTGGCGGAATCGGCAATCTCTGGGATCGCGTCATTCCCGACGGCCGCGTCATCGACTTCATGGACGTCGGCATCGGTAGCCTCCGCACCGGTATCTTCAACGTGGCGGATCTCTGTATCACAACCGGCGTGGTCTTGCTGGTCGCTCAGACGGTTTGGTCTCAACGGGTACCCTCTGTTCCTGACATGCAGCGCTGAATTTGCGCGCTGCAGGTAGGGTGGACATATATGCAGATTCCGCCTAAAGCGGATTTGTAATACATTGTCAGATATGAGAAATGTCGTCACGGTTCGGCTCGATCAAGATCTCAATCGGATGCTCGACAAGTTCTGCCGTCGGTCTAAGCGGAAGCGGAACGAGGTCGTGCGGGATGCGCTGCGAAGGCAACTCTCCTTGATGACCTTCGATCAACTTCGCCACAACGTGATGCCCTTTGCTGAGGCCAGCGGTCTCCTAACTGACAGAGATGTCATTGGTGTGATGACGCGAATGAATTCTAGGCGAAGGGGCTGACAATCACCAATCCGTGCGGGTTTTGGAAACTGGCAATGAAACGACTCAAAGAAGTGAGTGTCCTTGGCTGCTGAAGCACGTCAACGGAAAGCCCGTGGCCCCTTTTAGCGAACACTGAGTTTTTCAATATAAGAAGGCGCATGCATGTCTGAAGGCTGTGTTTATGCTCGCTTAGGAACTAAGTAAGGCTTCCCGGGTGTTTTAGGCGGATGCTTTATGATCTCAACGAACTCTTTGCTCTCAGTAAACGCCTGTCCTGCATGGTTTCTTCTTGCTTCACGAACCACAGAATTCACCTTTTCTCGGCCCCTAAGAACTTTCTCGTCAAAAACAGGTCCTTCAATCCAGAGGCCTTCGTTCTTAGGAAAATCGAAGAGCACAACACCCCACCTGCAGCGTTTTTTGGCGACCATTTCTCGGAACGTTTTGCTAGGTTTATCCCACCATTCGTCATGAGAGTAAAAAGGAGTCACCGCGAGCGTGATGCCAGCAATCTCTACACAAAAGTAATTGGCGTTTCCAACAGGCTCCTCAACAACATGCGCCCATGGCTTTAAGGTGTGTATGAAGCCATTTGCCAAGGCGTGACTCAGTTGTCGTTTTGTTCTCTTTGCTGCGCGATTTTCTCGTTGGATCCAATCAAGGACCTCTCTCAATGTGGATACGTCTCTCTTGTCCCAATCCATTCTTCGCCTCTTAGAAAATATC
Organism: Nitrospira sp.; assembly: GCA_039794465.1. GTDB lineage: Bacteria > Nitrospirota > Nitrospiria > Nitrospirales > Nitrospiraceae > Nitrospira_D. Next base: position 4,435 of record JAYWIP010000014.1, on the reverse strand, counting down.
GAAGGAGTATTTTCAAGTATTGAGGTGGCACATTTCAGTGTGCAGTTTCTTCAAGCGAAGAAAGGACAGAGGGGTACCGTGCTTCATCGATTGTGCGCTTCCATGTAGGCGCGGAGCAGGGCGTTGATCCGCGCCTGATAGCCAGGCCCTTTGGCCTTGAACCAATTCAAAACTTGGCGGTCCAGGCGGATAGTTACGGCGGTTTTAGGCTCCGGGCGCCTGATCACAGCGCGTTTGAAGAATGCTTTCGTTAGCTCAGGAATGTCGGAGGTGTCGACCTCTTTATCTGTAAGCGCGTCAATTCTTGCCCAGTTCGTCCGCGATCGTTTCGTGGTAGTGTGTTTCTTCATTGCCGATCCGTAGGCGTAGGTTACTTCTTCACAACTTCCAATTCCAAACGAACGTCTCCGTCAGTTTAGCTCAGATCCCACGGTTCCGACGAAAGTTTTCTGAGCAAGTCACGGCTTGCATGGGCAATAGCCGCAATTCCGATGCGGCTGCCGTGAAGTCGGTAGACCACTCGATAGTGGCCCACGATGAGTTCACGTATGTCGGGATCCTGGTATTCCGGCACAATGCGGCCGAGCTTGGGGAACGTTTCCAGACGATCGACAGCCAGAGTGATTCGTTCAGCAAAATTGATGGCGTAGGAGGGAGAGTCTTCAGCGATGTAGATGATGATCTCGTGGAGGTCCCGGCGTGCTCCTAGCGACCAGCAGATTTTCGCCATTTTGCGATGTCTCGTTTGATCTGCTCATGGGATACCGTTTCCCTTGCGGCAAGTTCCTTGAGGCCGCGATCAACTCGTTGCCGGAAGTAGAGTTCGTACATGATGTCTTCTACTGAAGACTGGTCCGGCATCTGCTTGATCATCTTGAGCACGGCTTGTTTGGCTCCCCTAGCCATCAGGTCCTCCAATAAGGAATGAGCGAGGCATTTTCCTATATCTGTTCCACTTCCGCAACGATCGTGTGGTATCCGCTGGCGCCGGCCGGTTGGGGGCGGACGATCTCGGCGATTTGGAGCTGCCCCTTCGTATCCGTGGCTCGGACGACGGTCTGATACTTGCCCGGTTTCGGCGGGCGCCAGGCATAGCGCCAGATGACCCACGAGTACGGCGACATGGGTGTCTCAATTCCGCATTCGTTCCAGGTGCGACCGTTGTCGAAGCTGATTTCCACTTTCCCGATGGAGTTGGGGCCACCGAACGCGATGCCGCGGAAATTCTGTTCCGGCCCCCGTAAGGCCTGATAGTGCCCGGGCGAATCGATGCGCGAGAAAATCTTGATGGTCCCGTCATCGGTCCAGCCTTTTCGCTGCCAGTAACCCTTGTAGTCTCCGGGGTACACTTCGATTTCCACGATCCATTTCACATTCTTGATGCCGTAGAGCCCCGGCACGATGAGCCGGATCGGATACCCGTGCTCGCGCGTCAGTTTCTCGCCGTTCATGAGGAAGGCCAGCATCACATCGTCTTGCATGGCGCGGGTGAAGGGGATGCTGTCGTCGTAGCCGTCGATGCCGCGAAAGACCACGTCGCGCGCCGTTTCCGCGTCGGCCCCGCAATCGAGCAGCAACTTCTTGAGCGAAATACCGCGCCAGGTGGCGTTGCCCAAACTGTCACCGCCCGGGAGCGTGTCGATGCACATGAGCGTCGAGACCTGATCGTGCGAATCGCGGTTCAGAAATTCGCGCCAGCCCAGCGACATGGGAGTTTTCACGGCGCCTTTGATATGCAGTTTCCATTGTTCGATGTTGACTTCGCGCGAGGCAGAGACGGCGCCGTCGGCGTAATTCACCACATAAAACTTCGAAGTGGGAGTGAAATAAGTGGTTTCGCGCGGAGGCACGGCGAACATGCGGCCGAAGACGCCGCCGACGGCATCACAGCCGCCGGTGAGGCCGGCCAAACTGCCGAGCCCTGCCAGCTTGAGCAGGCTGCGGCGTTTGAATGAGGGGAAATCCATGGGGCTGCATTATACATGGATTGTCCTCTTGACTCCCATCGGCGGCCTTGTTATCTTGTCACCTGTTCATCGTGCTTGTGTTCCTGCCTGTTGACCGCGCCTGACGGCGAGTCACGGTGCGGTGGTTGGTCATAGGGAAACTACCCGAAAATTTTTCGAGCGGGTCCCTTGACATGCGATGCGCGCAGTTGTATAGTGCGCGGCTCGCGTGATGAGCGCGATCGTTCTTTGACAACTGAATAGAGGAAGTTGAGCAAGGTGTAAGGTGTATTGAAGTGGTGGCCCTTGGTCTAATTTAGAAGAACACCTATTTGAGAGTTTGATCCTGGCTCAGAACGAACGCTGGCGGCGCGCCTAATACATGCAAGTCGAGCGAGAAGACGTAGCAATACGTTTGTAAAGCGGCGAACGGGTGAGGAATACATGGGTAACCTACCCTCGAGTGGGGAATAACTAGCCGAAAGGTTAGCTAATACCGCATACGATTCCGGAACTTCGGTTTCGGAAAGAAAGCGATACCGTGGGTATCGCGCTCTTGGATGGGCTCATGTCCTATCAGCTTGTTGGTGAGGTAACGGCTCACCAAGGCTTCGACGGGTAGCTGGTCTGAGAGGACGATCAGCCACACTGGCACTGCGACACGGGCCAGACTCCTACGGGAGGCAGCAGTAAGGAATATTGCGCAATGGACGAAAGTCTGACGCAGCGACGCCGCGTGGGGGATGAAGGTCTTCGGATTGTAAACCCCTTTCGGCAGGGAAGATGGAACGGGCAACCGTTCGGACGGTACCTGCAGAAGCAGCCACGGCTAACTTCGTGCCAGCAGCCGCGGTAATACGAAGGTGGCAAGCGTTGTTCGGATTCACTGGGCGTACAGGGAGCGTAGGCGGTTAGGTAAGCCCTCCGTGAAATCTCCGGGCCTAACCCGGAAAGTGCAGAGGGGACTGCTTGGCTAGAGGATGGGAGAGGAGCGCGGAATTCCCGGTGTAGCGGTGAAATGCGTAGAGATCGGGAGGAAGGCCGGTGGCGAAGGCGGCGCTCTGGAACATTTCTGACGCTGAGGCTCGAAAGCGTGGGGAGCAAACAGGATTAGATACCCTGGTAGTCCACGCCTTAAACTATGGATACTAAGTGTCGGCGGGTTACCGCCGGTGCCGCAGCTAACGCAGTAAGTATCCCGCCTGGGAAGTACGGCCGCAAGGTTGAAACTCAAAGGAATTGACGGGGGCCCGCACAAGCGGTGGAGCATGTGGTTTAATTCGACGCAACGCGAAGAACCTTACCCAGGCTGGACATGCAGGTAGTAGAAGGGTGAAAGCCTAACGAGGTAGCAATACCATCCTGCTCAGGTGCTGCATGGCTGTCGTCAGCTCGTGCCGTGAGGTGTTGGGTTAAGTCCCGCAACGAGCGCAACCCCTGTCTTCAGTTACCAACGGGTCATGCCGGGAACTCTGGAGAGACTGCCCAGGAGAACGGGGAGGAAGGTGGGGATGACGTCAAGTCAGCATGGCCTTTATGCCTGGGGCCACACACGTGCTACAATGGCCGGTACAAAGGGCTGCAAACCCGCAAGGGGGAGCCAATCCCAAAAAACCGGCCTCAGTTCAGATTGAGGTCTGCAACTCGACCTCATGAAGGCGGAATCGCTAGTAATCGCGGATCAGCACGCCGCGGTGAATACGTTCCCGGGCCTTGTACACACCGCCCGTCACACCACGAAAGTTTGTTGTACCTGAAGTCGTTGGCGCCAACCGCAAGGAGGCAGACGCCCACGGTATGACCGATGATTGGGGTGAAGTCGTAACAAGGTAGCCGTAGGGGAACCTGCGGCTGGATCACCTCCTTTCTAAGGAGTCTTTGACTCTAAGGAAAATCCGGGCCGAGGGCCACCTCTTCAATACACATACACCGGTTCTAGAATTTGTGAGGGTTCAGGCGGCGTTCCGCCACTGAGAAGTGGCGAGATCAAGACGAATACGGGCCCTGGTCGCTTCAGACTCAGCTGGGCCTGTAGCTCAGTTGGTTAGAGCACGCGCTTGATAAGCGCGGGGTCGATAGTTCAACTCTATCCAGGCCCACCAATCTTCTCGCGAGTCAAGCGTCAAGCGATCAGCGATCCGACACGGATGATGTTTGGCGTCTACGAATAGCGAGGCGCTTGGGGCTGTAGCTCAGTTGGGAGAGCACCTGCTTTGCAAGCAGGGGGTCGTCGGTTCAATTCCGTCCAGCTCCACCAAACCAAGCTTGCTCGTACCGCTCGCCACCAAAGTGTGCGTCCTGCGAGTGTCGGGCGAGCGGATAGTTCAAGCTGGTATTGCTCAACGTCCTCTAGTCAGTTTCCGGCACGTAAGTGCCGGTGTGTTCTTTGACAACTGAATAGGTCTTGATGAAAGACCATGTGTATCAGGAGCAAAGTGATTGTTAAGCTACTAAGGGTGTACGGTGAATGCCCTGGCATCAGCAGGCGA
>JAYWIP010000013.1:0-5069 GCA_039794465.1 Nitrospira sp. | reverse complement strand
TCAACGTCAGCTGGGATGATGCCGTGGCCTACTGCCGATGGCTCGGCAAACGGCTTCCAACCGAGGCGGAATGGGAAAAGGCCGCGCGCGGCACTGACGGCCGCCGCTATCCTTGGGGCAACGATTGGGAGTTCACCAACGCGAACAGTGCCAGTTACTGGGCCGGCCGCACGATCGAATTCAAGAACGGAGAGGAATGGAAGGCCTTCTGGGTGACCGGCGAAGGCGCACACATCTCCCATGAGCGCGGGATCAGAGGCGAAGTGCTGACTCTCCCCGTCGGTAGCTTTCCCGAGGGCGCCAGCCCCTATGGCCTCTACGACATGGCGGGCAATGCCTCTGAATGGGTGCAGGATTGGTACGAACCCTATTCGTATCTCAATGCCCCGCTGGCCGATCCGCAAGGACCGAATGGACAGCTGCTCAAAGTGGTCCGCGGCGGATCATGGCTCAAACCGGCACGAAACATCCGGACCTCCGACCGAGACTATGGCTTCCCCGCCGACCGCGCCAGCGGCATCGGGTTCCGCTGCGCCAAGGACGCATGGTGACCGGGCAATCTCGACCCCATTCGAGGATTTCCATGACGTCCTCCTTCGGGAAGGACACGGCGCACAGGAGCCTATCACTGAGCTTTCCACGCGGGGAGGTGCCAATCCTTGCGTGAGGCTTTTCGCGCCCGGTTCACTGCAAAGACGGTGTGAAAGGGGCGAGCCGGACGATCGGGCTGCTTGGATCCCCAGTGCTTACCAACGGATTGGAGAATACTCACGAACGTGTTCCACTCGGTCGGCCTGTCCCCTAGAACCAGATGAGCCTGTTGAATGATCAGCAGATACCCCTCGGCAGGTTGCCATTCGAGGTCGCAGAGACACTCCTCGAAGGCGTCCCAGTTTGGATCGAAGTACTCAGGAAAGGCGAATGCCCGTGCGGCGGCAGCGAGGAGCCGAGCCTTGGTCACGCAATCCGCTCCATTAAGTTCGTGCACCAGGAGACCCGGCGGCGGCTTGAGGACTGAGGATGCGGTTTGCCCTGACGTGAGCGTCAAGAGATGCGCCCACGGGGATTTCGTCTTCAGCAGCGGATGAGTGGCCGGCATAGTGACCTCAATTGAGAAGCGTGAACGTGCGATAGTGATCCTGGGTGTAGTAGGCCTTGCCTGTCCGTCGCTCAATGACCAGGCGTTCGGCGCCGCGGTTGCGGCCCGGAATTTTCGGATTCACGTCGTACTCACGATAGCGCCCCTTGGGAAGTCGCCGTTCCCGGTTTTCAAACACCCGCCCTCCAACATATCCCGGCAGTGGTTGTCCGCGCCGTTGCTGAATTGCCGCCAGCACATCGTAGACTTTTGGGGGAACCGCCTGAGTCTCCGGATCCACCTGCTCGGAGGACCAGGGCGAGGGTGTGCGCGGCGCGATGGTCGGAGGCTCAAACGACGGGGCTTGGACCAGGATCGGCAACGGCGAATCGGCACTGACCGTTGGGGGTGCGGGAACGACCAGACCGAGGAAGAGGAAAACTGCCAGGAGCGCGCCGCCATGTCTGGCGAAGAGACAAGACCGCATCATGCCTCACGGAGGCGGTCCATTGTGAGGACCGGCCCAGAATTGCGAAACTCTACCATGGGTGCACAAATAGCGACAAGGCAAGCAATGCCCCCGTCTTCTCGATAGGCCGGTCCGTACCGCCTGACCCCTGGCGGATCAGCCAGTAGCTCTCCGGTGGGTTTCCGCTGTACACAGGGCTATCGCTATGGACAGGTCCGAAGATTTCAAACCGTACGCCGATCAAGTGTCCGACACCGCCCGTTGGGCTGCGCGGAAGGGCTGGGCGCCGGCGACCAGCACGAATTACAGCATCGGCTTGCCGGTTGACGCCGCGCCGGCAATCTGCGCGATCACCGCCTCGGGCATCGACAAAGATCACCTCGATTCGGACTCCGTCATCGCGATCGACGGCGAGGGACGTCCGATGAACGGGAGCCGTCTCCGGCCGTCCGCGGAGACTCCCCTCCATCTGATGCTCTACCGCCGAGCGAATGTCGGAGCAGTCCTCCATACCCATTCAATCGCCGCCGCCTTGCTGTCACGTTCGGCTGAGGCAACAGGCTTTCTAACATTCTCCGGCTGGGAACTGCTCAAAGGCTTGGAGGGTATCGACCGGCACGACTGTGAGGTCCGGCTGCCTGTCTTCCCGAACTCCCAAGATATGGCCTGGCTGTCTGCGCACATAGAGCCTCGCCTTCCCGAGGCTGAACCATGCTATGGCTTCCTGCTGGCAGGACACGGTCTATACGTGTGGGGTAAAACTCTGGCGGACGCGAAGCGCCACCTTGAAGTATTCGAATATCTCCTCCAATGCGAACGTGAGGTGCGGACTCATGGCTACCTTGCGGGTGCCTGACAGAGACATCCAGCTGACCGACGCGGGCGAGATCAGTCGCTTCCTCCACACACGCGGTGTCCGGTACGAACATCGGCCTGTCGGCGCGTTGCCTGGCGGAGGATCCGATACCGAGGTCTTACAGGCCAACGACTCTTGGCTCAAACCGTTCATGGAACAGAACGGCTACCGCACCGCCGATGTGATCCGGGTCACGCCCGCGACGCCCAATCTGCCCGCCATTCGGGACAAGTTTCTCCGCGAGCATACCCATAGTGAAGACGAAGTGCGGTTTTTTGTCGAAGGGGACGGTCTCTTCTGGTTTCACAAGGTTACGCCTGAAGAAGAAGTGTTTTCTGTTCAATGCAGTGCCGGTGATCTCCTGACCGTACCGGCCGACACCAAACATTGGTTCGACCTGGGACCGGATCCGCATGTCTGCGCGATCCGAATTTTTACCGATCAAGCAGGCTGGGTTCCCCACTACACCCACTCCGGCATTGAACAGCGATACCGTTGATATGGCGCTACGCGGCATTCTCCTCGACATCGAAGGGACGATCCTCCCGAAGGCCTATGTGACCGACGTCCTCTTTCCCTATGCCCAAAAGCACCTCGCCACCTATCTGCATGCCCACCAGAACGACCAGACGGTCCGCCGGTGGGCGTCGTTGTGCCAGGAGACGATCGCGAAGGAGTCGGGCGCGTGGTTGTCCTATGACGATATGACCGGCATCCTCACCCAATGGATTATAGGAGACCGCAAACATCAGGGGCTCAAAGCCTTGCAGGGTATGATCTGGGAAGAAGGCTACCGAAGAGGTGTGTTCGCCCCTCATCTGTATGACGACGTCGTCCCGGCGCTCCGCCGCTGGCAACAAGAACACTTACACGTGGCGATCTATTCGTCCGGATCGGAGCAGGCGCAACGGCTGCTTCTTGAACATACGACAGACGGAGACCTCACCTCTCTGTTCTCCTATTTCTTCGACACCAGCATGGGATCGAAACTGGAACCGGCCTCGTATCGACACATCGCAGACTGTCTGGGATTCAAACCGACAGAAGTGCTGTTCTTGTCCGACGCCGAGCCGGAGTTGGACGCCGCCGTCACATCCGGCTTCTTGACGGCACAGGTTGTGCGGCCTGGAACCGATCCAGGCACTCGTCATCCCACCGTGTCGACGCTGAACGATCTCTTCGGTCCTCACTCGCTCTGTGCTGAAGCAGTTCTTCCGCTTGTTCCACCGGCTGAGTCTCGAGACGTGGGCTGAACACCTGGGCTACGACCGTCTGAGATGGAACAGCGTGAGGCCTGTTTTAAGCCGGGCTTGAGGCAAGATCGTTTTGTGCATTCGAAAGGTCGGCAGCGAGTCGACCGGTTCTTCCCACATCAGGTGCCATCCGCTCCGTGGCATAATGTCCCGCATCTCGGCAGGGCCTATTACGAATGCATGTCCCCCGGATCGGACATATTGCCCAAGTCGGGCTCCCTCGACTGTTAAAGTTTCCGTCGACCCGAACGACTCATAACTCACCCATTGATACGCAAGGTCGACCGGTCGATAATCCGGACGTGTCTCTTCCCACAACGAAGCCGGGACGATCCGAATCCGCTTCAACCACTCCCACCGCCGGATTGCGGCAGACTGAATCCAGAGTTGTTGCGCGTGCCGCTGTGCATAGGCGGCATGAACCGTGCGAACCACATAGTCCCGAGGACGATCGAACAGCACGCAGGTCGAAAGCACCGCATCCCCGTTGTCGATCAGAATTCGCTCGGCGTTCGACAGGATGGCTCCAATGTCGCGGTCCGTTTCGCCGATATCTTGTAAGTAGTCCGCGACAAACGGCTGCGCCGGGAGCTCGCTGATTTCTTCGTCGTTGTCCGGATACAACAGCACGGCGCCAAAGGCATCGGCTGGACGAATCGGCGGAACCCCCTGGATAAAGACTGTTCGCCAATCGACAGATCCGCCGATCACCGGGTCACCGAAAGACGAAGTCTCGGCAATCCCTTGGTCCACCATAAACATGGCTTCGTGCTCCCGGTCTTTCAGGATCAGTCGTCCATCCTTCATCGATACGGACCGATCCCATGGAGGCGGATGTCCGGACGGCGAATGGAGGTACGGAAGTCCGGTGGTGTCTTCCGCCACCGTCGCCTTTCGAATCTGCCTCCCCTGTACCGTGAGACACAATCCCTGCCGGGCGTCAAAGTATCGGATGGGCGGGTCACTCACCGGGAGCCACGTCACCCGATGAGCTCGAGACTGATCCATGAACAGCGTGAGCGGGTCTCCCCCGCCGGACACGGAAGGCGTGAAAAACTGCCTAAACAGTCGGAACGCCGCTTCTGATGGATAGGGAGGTATCCCACGATAGCGCAACGTGCGTGGGATGGATTGGGCTCGATTCTGATCGTCGTAGAGCCCACGAATCAGCTCGAAGACGGCGGAACCGGTGCCGGGCAACAGAGACTTAAACAGCTCGACGACCGGAAGAAAGTCGATGTGGTCCCAATGCATCGCACCCATGCAGGCCATAAACCGGGCGCGCGCGAAGTCTCCCTCTTCCAACACATAGACCGCATCCTTCCGATGACGAATCGTCGCCGTCCCGTTCGCATCGATGGCTAGATCGTCGTCTTGGAAAAACCAGCGCACTTCTTCGACCGGCACCCGCAT
>JAYWIP010000012.1:0-23737 GCA_039794465.1 Nitrospira sp. | reverse complement strand
CTCGTCGGGTCCCACACCGGCTTCGGCATTGAGATCCGTTTGAATAAAGCGCCGCTGAACGAGGACGCCATGGCTGCCTGGTTGGAACGCCTGGTCGGGTATCCCGTTGTCTACGCCCCGCTGCCGGCTTTTGTCTAGCCTAAATGGGCTCAGGTCAGGGTTAAGGCTGAGGCCGGATGTGGCTCAGTCTTGGCTCAACCTCAACCTTAGCCTCGGCCTTCCTGAAACAACTATTTCGTTGAAGAAACCCCGCCGATTTCGCACAGTAGGGGCATGACCCCGCTGACGAGGATCCAATCGGCCTTCAGCAGGCCATTTCTTCCAGCGGTGTGTTTTTTCTCAGGCGTCACCTACGACACGCTGACCCTCACCCGCATCGACCGGCTGTTCGACAACCTCGTGTTGCTGATCTATGTGCTGCTCTTGGGTGTGCTCATAGTGCTGACCGGCCGGCTGGGAATCGAGCCGCCACCGGACCGCGGGTTGGCGGCAGGATTCTCGCCTGCTGGCCGCTGGGCACTGCGAATGAGACCCTATTACCCCATGGCCATACAGTTTTTGCTGGGCAGTCTCTTTAGCGCCTATGCGGTCTTCTATTCGCAGAGTGCCACGCTCACCAGCACCGCCGTGTTTTTTGCGCTGCTGGTCGTGCTGTTGATCGTCAACGAATTCCTGCGCAACCGGCTGTCCAGTCTCCGCCTACTCGTGAGCCTCTATGCCTTGGTGTGTTTCGCTTTTTTCACGTTTTTCCTGCCGGTGATGACCGGCTACATGAATGTGGCGGTGTTCTTAATCGGTGCCGTCCTGAGCGCCGCCGTGACCTTCCGCGTTGTGCACCTGGTCTACCGCAATAATCCGGATCGCCCAAGGCTCGAAGCGGTCGGCGTGACGGCGCCCGCCTGCGCGCTCATCGGCTTGCTGATCGGCTTTTACTTTCTGAACTGGATTCCGCCCGTGCCGCTCTCGCTCAAATATGGAGGCATCTATCATGAAGTGAAGAAAGCCGGGGAGCGGTTCGAGCTGTCGTTTGACAAACGGTGGTATCAGTTCTGGAAGCGCTCGGATACGACGTTCCCGGCCGATGAGCCGATCTATTGTTTCAGCGCGGTGTTTGCGCCGGTCGACTTGAATACGACGATCTACCATCATTGGTACGTTCGGGCCAGCAGCAGCCGGCCCTTCACTCATGCCGACCGGATTCCACTCAAGATCTCCGGAGGCCGCGCGGGGGGCTATCGAGCCTATAGCTTCAAGCAACGCCTCGATCCGGGCGATTGGCGGGTAGACGTGGAAACCGAAGATGGACGCATCATCGGACGGATAGCAGTGACGGTCGAGGCCCAAGACGACGCCCGACCCATATTGACCACGGTGTCGTATTGAGCTCCGTGGAAAGTCCGGATCAGTTCCCATCCAGCGTGCAGCCTGGGGTATCCACAAGGTTCACGTCGCTCTGATGCAAGCGCGCTGGTTGCAGCCGATTGCGAGAGAGGCGTAGAGTGCGTACTCGATGAGCCTGCGTACCCTCCCTCGCTGTCCCTCCAGCCCCAACTGCGTCTCGACGCAGGCGACCGACGAGGGGCACGCCATTGACCCTATTCGCTATCGGAAAGTGAAGGCTGAGGCGAAAGAGGCCTTGAAGGAAGCGATGCGTTCGCTGCCGCGGACCCAGCTCGTCGATGAGGACGAGTCCTATCTGCATTACGAGTTTACCAGTCTGTTGTTCCGCTTCGTGGACGATGTGGAGTTTGTCTTCGACGACGCAACGAAGACGCTGCACTTCCGTTCGGCGTCCCGGACCGGCTACGGCGACCTGGGCGTCAATCGCAAACGGATGGAAGAGATTCGGCGGTTGGTGGAAGGGAAGCTGTAGGTTCCGGGCGCGGGCGCACTCAATGTTTAGGTGCGACCGGTTTAAGTCCGAGTCTGGTCGTGTGCTGAAAGATGCATTTCGGGCAGGTGTAATGGACAAACTGGTTGCCGCCGACTAGGCGCTTCTTCATCGGAACGCGGCACCAGGTACAGAGCCGGTCGGGGAGGTCGGTCGGGGAGGCGTTGTGAGGCGCAGTCATGGCGGGCATTGTCTCCGAGGGCCGCAAACCTTGTCAACCGAGAGTGCGTGTACAAGGCGACGAAGGCAGAGCGAAAAAAATTTCGCCGCCGACCGTGCGTCATTTCAAAATCGTGGTATAGTGCAGCCAGCCAGCAATTGTGTCCGGTGTTCTAACCTTCTCACAGAAAGGTACTAACCTCTATGAGTATCTCGGCTAGTTCCGAGTCCGCGATCTTTCCAACCAGCGCCCCCGTGGCTGCTTCGCTCCCTGCCCAGGAGATGGTGGGCGAAGGCAAGGCATGGGGACTCTGCACCGCCGTCGACCTCCAGGATTGCAACCCCGATTCGATTCGTGATGCCGATTACATTAAGCGATACGTCGTCGAGCTCTGTGAGCTGATCGGCATGAAGCGTTTCGGCGAATGCCAGGTGGTTGATTTCGGTGAAGGCCGCGTCGCCGGGTATTCCATGGTGCAGCTGATCTCGACGTCACTGATCAGCGGGCATTTCGCGAATGACACCAACAACGCCTATCTCGACATTTTCAGCTGCAAAGGATACGACCCGGCAGTCGTCGAATCCTTCTCGAAGGAATTTTTCGGCGCCCGGCGAAGCACAGCCACAGCGACACTTCGGTACTGAGGTGGTCGCCCGCATATGAACCGGCGGGGGCCGCGCTCCTGCGGCCCCTGTTGCTTCAACGGTTTCCCATCAGCCTCATTCCACATGAAACCCAAGACACCCAAAGAATGGTTGGAATCTCTTCCGTCCATGCTCAATAAGGACGCGGCCGAGGACCTCGACGCGGTCTATCAGTTCCATTTGAAAGGAGAGCAGGGAGGACAGTATCACCTGCTCGTCCAAAATGGGGCCTGCGAGATGAAAGAGGGCATCCATGCCGATCCGCATGTCACGCTCTCCATGGACGGAGACGATTGCATCAGGCTGCTCAACGGACAGATCAGCGGCATGGCGATGGCGATGTCGGGACGTGTGCAGATCGACGGCGATATCAGCCTGGCGATGCAGCTGAAGTCGTTGTTTCCTGGCATCGGGCGGTAGACAAGAGGCCTGCTAGTTCGCCTCACCCGCTGCCCCAACGGGTGGGGGGCCCTCGTCCTCCTGCTTGTCTTCCAGCTTTCGTCGAATCCGTTCTTCCACGATTACATACATCGTCGGCACCAAGAACAGCGTCAGGAGCGTGGAGACGCTCAGACCGCCCACCACCGCCCGCGCGAGCGGCGCGTTGGTTTCTCCTCCGGTGCCGAAGCCGATGGCCATCGGGATCAAGCCGAAGACCGTCGCCAGCGAGGTCATGAGGATCGGTCTGAGGCGGGTCCGTGAGGCTGTGACCACGGCATCGAGCAGCAGCCGGCCCTTGCGGCGCAGCACGTTCGTGTAGTCGACCAGCAAGACGCCGTTCGACACGACGATGCCGAACATCATGATGATACCCATCATGGAGCTGGTGGAGAGGGTCGTGTCGGTGAGGAACAGGATGAGAATGACACCGGGAAATCCCATCGGGACGGCAAACATAATGATGAACGGATCGACGAGCGACTTGAACTGGGCCGCCATCACCATGTACACGAGCATGAGCGCGAGGGCGGTCGCGAACAGCAGGCCGTGGAACGTCTCCCGCTGCTGCTGAATCTGGCCGGCCAGTTTGATGCTGAAGCCTGTTGGCAGCTGGAGGGTCGCGAAGGCTGATTCCAAATCGTCGGCGATGTCCCCCAGCGGACGGGTCGTCGGATTGGCCGTCAGGTGGATGACGCGCTGAAAATACTTCCGATCAATCTTCACTGGGCCGGCGTTCAATTTGAGTGACGCCACGCTCTTGAGCAGCACCGGCTCTCCGGACTTCGTGGTCAGGAGAATATTCTCCAGGTCGGTGAGATCCTTCCGGTGTTGCTCGTCCAGCCAGGCGCTGATGAAGTATTCATTGCCGTTGTGTGGGTCGGTGTAGATGATGGGATCGGTCTGACCGTTCCCGTTGAGGGAATAGAGCACCGTATTCGCGACGTCGGCCTCGCTGATCCCGAGGAGCGCCGCTTTTTCCCTGTCGACCGTGATGTTCACTTCCGGATAGTTTTCTTCCCGGCTCGGTTCGATATCCGCCAACCCGGGGATCTGCTCCATGATGTTCTTGACGCGGGCGATCACGCCCCGCGCCGTTTCAAAGTCGTATCCGTAGATTTCCACGTCGATGGCCTTCTGTGCTCCGAAGCTGGTGACCCGTTTCACGAGACCGCCTGGATCGAAAAACATTGCGACGCCGGGGAACAGTTTGATGATGTTGGGTCGTACCTCGTTCATGATCTGCACCTGGGTCCTGCTCCGTTTGTCCGGCGGAGCCAGGTAGACCTGGATGGACGAGGTATGGGGGCCGGTGTTGGGGTTGAACAGGGACGCCCGACCCTGCGACAACATGCCCGTACTCGACACAATCGTCTCCAACTCGTCGGGGGGGATCTGCTCGCGGAGGACACGCTCAACCTCGGCAACCTGTTGCTCGGTCTTTTCGACGCGCTGACCGACCGGCGCGCGCAGGACGATGCGGAATTGGCTCTCGTCCGACACCGGCAGAAATTCAGTGCCGAGCAAGGGCACCAGCATGAGTGAGCCGGAAAAGATCAGCAGGACGGCCGCGATAAAGGTCCGGCGATGTCCCAAAACCCACCGCAACGAGTCCTCATAACCCTTGTCGAGCGCGTCGTAGCGCGCGCGGCTCCAGTCCATCAGTTGGACGAACCAGCGAGGCATGGTCCGATGGGCTTCCTGCTCGGGTTTTAAAAACTTGTAGCACAGGGCCGGTGTGACCGTGCGCGAAATAAAAAACGACGTGAACAGCGCGATGGCGATTGTGACCGTCAAGGGAATCAGCAGAAGCCGTGTAATGCCGACGATGAAGAACATCGGAAGAAACACCACGACGGTCGTCACCGTCGAGGCGAAAATCGGCATGGCCACCTCGCGGGCGGCCTCCAAAATCGCGTCCCAGCGCCGCGCGCCGGTGTTCAGGTGACGTTGAATATTCTCCAGTTCCACGATGGAATCGTCGACGAGGCGACCGATGCCGAGCGCGAGCCCTCCCAGCGTGAATACATTCAGTGTCTGTCCGCTCAAATACAGGACAATGAAGGTCACGAGGATGGACAGGGGAATGGAGACGGAGATGATCATCGTGCTGGTGAAATTGCGCAGAAACACCAGGATGACGGCTGCCGCCAGGAGCGAGCCGTGCAGCGCTTGTTCGGTCAGGTTGCGAATGGACTGGCGGATGTAGACGGACTGGTCGAACGAAATGCCGAGTGTGACGCCAGGCGGAACACCGATCATGCGCGGGAGCGCCGCGCGCAGTGCGTCGACGACCTCGACCGTGTTGGCGATCGGCTGTTTGTTCACGCGCAAGAGGACGGCCCTGGCTCCGTCGGTGCGAACGATGTTCGTCTGGATATCGGAGGAGTCGGCGACCGTCCCGACGTCGCGGACTCGGACAGGATTTCCCTGGCGGTCGAGCTTGACGATCACGTCGTGGATCGGCTCGACGGTCTTGAACTGGTTGTTGGTGAATACGTTGTAGTCGAGATTCCCGGCCTTGATGTTGCCTGACGGCAGAATGACATTGGCGGCCTTAACGGCGTTGACCACGTCGAGAATTGAAAGGCCTCTGGCGCTTAGAAGCGCCGGATCAAGGCTGACATTGATCTGCCGGATCTTCCCTCCCTCCACGGTGGCGGCGGCCACATTGGCGATCTGTTCGATTTGGGGGGCGATGGTGTTGTAGGCCAGATCGTAGAGCGCGCGCTCGTCCAAGCCCTCGCTCGACACCGTGACGAAGGAGACCGGGATGTTGGAGACGTCGAATTTCACGATGAAGGGCTGCAAAATGCCGGGCGGGAGGCTGTTGAGAATCTGCGTGATACGCTGCATGACCTCCATTTGCCCGACGTTGATGTCGGCGCCCCAGTTGAACCAAATCTGGACCGCGCCGAGCCCCTGCTTGGAGAACGATTCGACGTGTTCCACGTTCGAAGCGGAGCTCACGGCTTTCTCGATCGGGTAGACGACGCTTTGCTCAATGTCGAGCGGAGGAGCGCCCTTATAGATGACGCCGACGAAGGCGACGGGTATTTGGACCTGCGGGAACAGATCGATCGGCAGCCGCTGGAGCGACGTGACGCCCAGCACCACCATCGCGAGCGACAGCATCAAAATGCCGATACGATTGCGTAATGCGAGCAGCGTCAGCCACATATAGGCAGTGCTGAGTGGTGAGTGCTGAGTGCCGAGTAGAGGATCATCTGATGAACGCCGGCGTTGATCATGTTAGGAGTTTCGCTGGAATTCAACTCAGCACTCAGGACTCATTGCTCATGACTTCGGAAGTAGTTGTGCCTGGACCGGGGTGCCGTCGTGCACGAGGTCTTTACCGGACACAATGACCGCTTCGTCGCCGAACAGGCCGGTGACAATTTCAACACGGTTTTCTTTACGGGCGCCGATCTCGACGTTCACCCGCTGGGCTTTCCCATCGCGAACGACGAAGACGTACTGGGCCTCCTCCAGCCGGCTCACGGCATCGATGGGAATCTGCACGGCGTCGGGATGCGTCCCCACCAGCACTTCAACACGGGCGAACATGCCTCCTTTCAGCCGGCGATCCTTGTTTGGCAGGTCGATCTCCACCGTCATCGTGCGGGTTGCGCGATTCAGCGCGTGGACGATACGCGTCACCGTTCCTTCGAACACCTGGTCAGGATAGGCTTCAGCCCGCAATTCGGCTTTCTGCCCGATCGTGATCAGCGGGATGTCTTTCTCGACGACTTCGATCAGGACACGAACCGTGTCGAGGTCATGCAGGCTCATCATCCCACGCGACATCGTCGAGGTGCTGGCGGCGGTGCCGGTGACATAGGCTCCGGTGTCCAGATTCCGCTCGGCGACATAGCCGGCAAACGGGGCTCGAATGTACGAGTAGGCCAGGTTGGTTTCCGCCTGCGCGAGGGCGACCTCCATCTGTGTGACTTGAGCCTGCAGCGACTCCAGAACGGCCACAGCGGCGTCGAATGTGACCTGCGCATTGTCCAGATCCTGCTGTGAGACGAACTGATCTTTGATCAGGGCTTTCATGCGATCGAGTGTGAGCGTCGCGTGGCGCAAGGTCGCGTGCTGCTGCGCCACTCTGGCATGGGCTGCGGCAAGGTTAGCCTTCGCCTGATCGACGGCGTGCCGATAGTCTGTATGGTCGATCTCGATCAGCAGCTGGTTACGTTTCACGAAATCACCTTTGTCCGCATGCAGCTTGGCGATATAGCCGTCCACACGCGAGAACAGGTTGACGACTTGGTTGGGGGTCACGTCCGCCGTAAAACTGAGGCGGATGTCGAGATCCTCCTTGACCGGCGACACGGTCCCCACCGTAATGAGGCGGGTGTTGCGCTGGTCGGTCTTGGCGCCGGTGGTAAGGCGGACGGCCACCAAGGCGGCAACTGTGATCACGAGGATGATGCCCAGAGTGACAAACGGATGGCGTATGACGCGGTTCATGAGTGCATCCGTCCAGTAGGACTAGTGGGTTGGACGAGGCCGTTGAGAAACAGAGACACATATTCGTTCACGGTCTCCTCGTGGGTCCGATGCATGGGCAGCCCGAAGATGTCGTGCAGAAGCCTGTGGTGGACGATGATACCGAAGAAAGCTCTGGCGGCCAGCCGCGGATCGACCGGACGAAAGGCACCGTCCTCAATCCGTCGGCCGATGTAGTGTGCCAGCAGATCATAAAACATGCTGTATTGCCGCCGGAAAAACATATCGGACAGCTCGTGGCCTTCCAAGGCGCTGAAGAGCAGCAGCCGGAGCAGCGTCGGGTCCGCCCCTTTTCTGATTCGAGAACCGGCCAACAGTGTGAACAGCCGGGCATCGTCGTTGTTCCTCGCGGCTTCTTCTGCGGCTTCCCGCAGCCCCGCATAGTGCGCTTTTTCCTCAAGGATGGCGGCATAGAGTGCACGCTTGGTGGGAAAATGTTTGAAGAGTAGCGCTTCACTCACACCGGCTGCCTTCGCAATTTCCTTCGTCGTCGTCCCCTCAAAACCGTTGGAGGCGAACAGGGAGGCGGCGGTACCGATCAGGTTGGCCTGACGCTCCGGGCCTGACACTCGCGATGACCGAGGTGACACGGTGTGCGGTCGTTTCATAGTGAGTGAGTAGTTACTAACCATGAAGTTAGCATGCACACTTCTCTGAACGCAAACATCCCGGTGATTTTCGTGAATAGGGATATGGGAGAGGCGCAAAGTCCCGTCGAGGAAGATGAGTAGACCGCGGCCGATGGGGACTCTCTACCCAACGCCCCGGTTAGAACAAAGGCGGCCTCTCCTCGGACGCGCACCGGATGGTTTTCAACGGGCGGTCAAACCTCGAGGCCAGCCTGAGTCCGAAGGAACGACTGCAGTCGGTTTCCTTCGCGGAGGCACAACTTCTTGAACTCGACCCCAAAGAGGTTCCCTGAAGTCCAGGCCACATTCGCTTCGAGGACGAACAGAGGATCATTGCCGTCCGGGAGATAGAGAAACATGGTCAACTCCAATCCGGCTCGGACCGGATAATTCCCCCGAATCCCTAAGCCGTCCTTGGAGAGATCGACGACAGTCCCGTCTCCAATAAGGACATCGCCTCTGGTGATAGCCGAATACATCAGTTTGAAGGAGACGGGGAGACGAGGGTTGCCTCGCCGTTCTGTTGACGCAGAGGGGAATGGCTCGGATCGTATGACGACTGCCGGTTGTTTCATGATGGGACCTCCTGGTTACACAAACGGTGACTCCCAATGATTGTTCCACGGACCCCACCGGGGTTTTCCCTCCTCTCGTGGGCCGATGACAGACAGACCTCCTTCTCGATCACGAAACTCCCTGCGGTTGACAGCGTGCCGATACAAACATCTGACGGAGCTTTTCACGGTCCTCGGGTGTCATCGTTCGGGTAGAGACGCCAAAGTGGTCCCCGCTCGCCCAGGCCACCCGAGCTTCAGGAATACACATATGGTCGTCAGAGTCTGGACAGCCGATAAGGAGGGCGAGTTCCATCCCGGGTTTGAGTGCCCGTTGGGCGTGGATGCCGATCCCGTCTTGACACAGGTCCGTCACGACCCCGGCCTCGATCAACATTTCCTTGGCGTCCATGCCGGAAAAGGTGAGGTTGAGATGTTTCATAGTCGATTTCCTCCCTTCAGTTGGACCGGCCGTATGGGGCATCGACACTGCACACTAAACCTACCTCGGCCCTCAGGGCTTGCCATGCCTCAATGGGGGGACCGGGGTATACCTCTCACGGGGGGCGCGCAAAAGGACTCTCAATGTCCGATTTTGGCAACGCCTTAGCCTTGTTAATTCAGTGAGTTAGGCGATGGCTTGAGGAACCGAACGGATCCGTGTGAGGGGAGCGCCAACAGGCCGAAAAGGTCTGGCCGTTTGAAGCAATGGAAATGAAAATGAGAAAGAGAAGAGAAGGGGAGCTACTGCTGGATCTTGGCCCAGGCCTTCTGGTATTCCTCGAAGGAATCGACTTCCATCCAGCCTTTGAAAATCGGAACGGCTTGCACTGTGTGGCCCTGGTCGATCAGTTCCTGGACCATGTCAGTGAAGGAGGCTTTGATGAAGCTGCCGGCTTCGTGGAAGCCCGTTGAGTTATGCTTCTCTTGCGCTGCGCGGTAACAATCGAGGAGAGTCTGTGTGCCTTTCTCGGAAAACATCGCCATACCGATGAACTCGCCGTGTGCCTGTTCATGGGGCAGCTGCTGGCCAATCTTTACGATCCGCTGTTCGCCCTCCGGCATGACAAAGCGCGACAAGGCATGTGTGCTGGGCGGCATGGCCAGAGACACTAAGTCGGGATTAATGTGGGTCGGTTGTGCGTTGCGGCGAGACTCATCCAGCCAGGCGAGATCGACCACCAGCGCGATGTCGGCCGGGCTCTTCAGCAATTTCTCCAGCACCGCCTGGTCGAACATAATATCGCCGTACAAGACGATCGTCCGGCCCTTCAGCTCGTTTTTGGCGCAGAAGATGGAAAAGAGTTCGCCGGTGCTTTCGTACCGGTCGTTGTCGTAGTACCGGATGTTGGGAAGCGAAATCGCCTCTTTCTTGTAACCGCGAACCAACGCAATGTCTTTGATCTCGCATTCGTTGAGTGCGCTGATCTGGCGATCGAGAATCGTCTTCCCTTTGATGTCGAGTAAACACTTCGGTTTGTCCTCGATCAGCGGCAGCAACTGCTTTTCGAATCCGGCCGCGGCGATGATGGCGGTGATCTTTTCCCCGCCGACCGGGAGGAAGTTCCGTTCGTCCTGTTCCATTTGAGGCACGCCGACGATGTCGTAGACCTCCGGCAGTGAGACGATGATGTTGTTGGCGGCGCCGGGCCGCGTATCGTTCTTGATAAGCGCGAGCGCGTCCTGCATGGAACGGATCGCCGCCCGTACCGGCTGATTGGCATAGATGATGATCTTGGCTCCCGCCTCTTCCAATTCCGCAGCGGTGGTTTGGTCGAAAATCGTCGGAACGACGACGAGAGGCACGCGGCCGGACCAGGCTTTGTAGACGGCCCGAAGCTCATCGAACTTCTTCGATTTCGAATGGATCAAGACCGCATCGGCTCCCGCCTCGGCGTAGGCCTCCGCCCGTTGTAACGCTTCCTCCTGACCCCACCCCGCGATGAGGGCCTCTGTCCTCGCGATGACCACGAACTCCGGGAAAATCTGCGCGGCCTTGGCCGCCTTGATCTTGCTGCAATGCTCTTCGATCGGGATCAATTCACGGCGGACGCCCGCATAGAAGCTGCATCGTTTGGGATAGACGTTGTCTTCGATACAAATGCCGGCCACACCGGCCCGCTCCCGGTCGTTGACCGTGCGCATGACATTCAGCGCGTTGCCGTAGCCGGTATCGCAGTCGGCGATGACAGGGATGCTCACCGCCTCGACGATATTCCGCTCGACGGCGAGTTGTTCGCTGGAGTCGATAAAGCTGGCGTCGGGGATGCATTTCATCGAGGCCGAAATGGCAAAGCCGCTGGCCCAGATGCCGTCGAAGCCTGCGCGCTCGATCAGCCGTGCGCTCAGGGCATCGTGGGCACCGACAATTTTTATGGCCCCGGGTTTCTTTAAGGCGGCCCGGAGTTTCGCGGCGTTCGTCATAGGGGCCCATCATGCGAAAGCGGCGAACAGTTGTCAATGGAAAGTTTGCGGGAGCCGGGCAGCTAGAATACCGTGGAGGGAACGTCTTCTCCCCAGCGCTCGCGCAGGATGGCGCTTTCAATGAAGATGATGCCACGGTCCAGACTCGATTCGAATCGCAGGGTCACCTCCGTCTGGAACCCGTGCCAGGCGTAGACTTTCACCGGGCCCACGGCGATTTGTCCCGGTGTTCGGTCGAGCGGGCCGTACTGGGATTGCAGGTACGCCAGGATCGCGTCATGGGTGGCATGCCCGCTGTAGCGGACAGTGACTCGGCCGAACTTGTGTTGAAAGGCCGTCAACCTCACGGAATCGACCGGGGTCGGGCCAAGCATCGGCGGGTGGTCCTTGTACTCATAGGTCTGGAACCGTCCGGTATCTTCGATGCTCACGAAGCGGTCTTTGTCCGAAAGTGCTGCTCCCCACGGGATGCCGTCGAATCCATTGGAATCGTTGAGTATGGGAACAGCCGGTGCCTGGGATCCCTGAAGCAGCAGGACGCCTGCGAGCCCCGCCATGACAAGCTTCATCCATCCACGAAGCTGATGGGGTGACGGATCAATCCGCCGAATCGGTGATGTCATCATTAAATCGCGGTGCCAGTGTCCGGCTGTCGATGAAGATGTATCCGCGTTCCGTGCCGGCTTGATACGTCACATTGATTTCAGTGTCTGAGCCGCGCCAGTTGTATTGCTGGTTGAGCCCACGCGTCATTTGTCCGGGCACACGCTGAAGAGGCCCGAACTGAGCCTCGAGGAAGCTGAGCACCCGCTTGTGTACCTGCTCGCCCTGGTATCGGATCGTCACCCGCGCAAACTGATCGTCGATCGAGACATAAAGGATGCTCGTCATCTCGGCACCGGCAAACGTCAACGGTTCGGTCTTCCGCCGGTATTCCGCGACGTGGGTCCCCGACCGCACGGTTTCCAAATCCTGGCGCGCCGTCAGCGGGGTTCCCCACGTAATGTTCTGGAATCCCTTGGGATCGTTCATCATCAACACGGCCCAGAGGGGTTCTGCCACAATCACTGTTCCGATCATGAGCATACAGAGGCGGATCAACGACGAGGGAGAGAGGAAGCGTCTCATGGCGTTTGTCGGAGATTTAGCCCGCATTATTCATGAACGTTTCTACTGCAACCGCCGATACTCCGCTGCGACATGCCTGGCCATGGTGTTCTCACGGCCAGGCGGGCAGGCTCACCCTGCGAGGCTTCAACATACTGTTTCAAGTATGCCTCAACTTCTTAGGGCTCCGCGTGCCCGTCTCGCGTGGAGTCTTGGCGGTTTCGTCACGAATCGTCATGAATAATTCGGGCGAGCGCGGTGATTCACCGCAAACGCTACCATGTGAAAGCCGTGAAGGCAACTCGTCGCGCTTTCTTGATGAAGCACAAGCCCCTGGCATATAATGCGCGGTCTTTTTCACCGCCTGGGCCGCATGCTCATGCAGAAGCACCGAGGCAAGGGCAGCAAGGAACAGCAGTATGATGGACAGTGATGTGTTCGTGCAGTCGCTCCAAGACCTGGGGGTGAATTTTTTCACCGGTGTGCCCGATTCGATCCTGGGAGGCATCATCGCCGAATTAATGAACCGCCGGTTGTATACCCCCGCAGTTCGTGAGGATGAAGCGGTGGGCATGGCGGCCGGCGCCTACATGGCAGGCAAGATGCCGGCAGTATTGATGCAGAATTCGGGACTGGGGACGTCGCTCAATACGCTGATTTCGCTGAACGTGATTTATCGCCAACCCTGCATCCTGATCGTGTCGTGGCGGGGCCAAGGCGGGAAGGATGCGCCGGAGCATCTCGTGATGGGTGAAGTCATGCCGCAATTTCTCGACACGATGAAAATTCCTCACCGGACGCTGACGGAAAAAACGGCGGCCAACGATTTCAGATGGGTGACGGAGACTTACAAGAAACAACAGATTCCGGTCGCGCTGTTTATCACCAAGGGCGTCGTCAAGGGGCTGCATCCATGACCATGAGACCTGAACAAGGCACGTTGATCAGCCGGGCACAAGCGATGGCGGCGCTGCTGGAGCTGTTAACCGATCAGCCGGTCATCGTGTGCAACGGGTTTCCCTCGCGCGAGGCCCAGAAGATCGCCGATCGGCCGACGCACTTTTACATGATCGGCTCGATGGGTAACGCACCGGCCATCGCGTTGGGCGTGGCGTTGGCCAAGCCGAACAAGCAGGTCGTCACGTTCGACGGCGACGGCAATGTGCTGATGGGCATGGGCACCCTGGCGACGGTCGGCGCGCTGAAGCCGAAAAATTTCATCCACGTCGTCTTCGACAACGAGGTGTATGGGACGACCGGGAACCAACCGACGATCTCCAACGTCGTGCCGCTGGAGAAAGTGGCGAAGGCCGCCGGCTATGTGAACACCGTCCGCGTGCTCGATCGCGACGACCTCGTGTATGAGTTTCAAGATCTGTTGAAAAAAGACGGGCCCAGCATGCTGCTGATCAAGGTCAATGAATTCCAAGAGGAGGCGGAACGGATTCTGCTCGATCCGCCGGATCTGACGAAACGGTTTATGAACGCGATTAAAGGATAAGGGGCGTGACCAGCTTCCCTTGTGCTCGCTGCCCGCGCACGACTCGGGCATGCGGAGTCTCGGCGACGCGGGGTCGGGTGGGTGGAACGAGCGTGCTCGGTCAATGCGCGCAGTAAAGGGAAGCTGGTCACGCCGCTGTGGAGAGGGAGGAAGAAGTGGTGCTTCTCAACCCAGGACCTGTGAATGTTACCGAGCGTGTGCGGCAGGCGCTGCTCCGCCCTGATATCTGCCACCGCGAGTCGGAATTTACGGAGCTGCTGCATCGCATCCAAACCAAGCTGCTCAAAGCCTTTGTGCCGGGGGCGGAGTCGGACTACGTGGCGGTGGTCATCACTGGCTCCGGAACGTCCGCCGTCGAAGCCGCGTTGCTGTCATCGTTGCCCCATGGCCGGCGCATGCTTATCCTCAACAACGGTGTGTACGGCGAGCGGATGTCCCAGATCATCGGGTTGCACCGGTTGGGTGTGAGCGAATTGAAGTATGACTGGACGGCGCGGCCCGATCCGGACAAGTTGCTGCTGGCGCTTCGGCAGCACCAGGAAGTGCACGTGGTCGGCATGGTCCACCATGAAACAACGACCGGACTGCTCAATCCCGTCCATGAGATCGCCGAGATCGTCGACAACCAGAATCGTGTCTTCGTGCTCGATTCGGTCAGCGCCCTGGCTGGTGAGACGCTCGACATCGCGAAGTCGCACATCTATATGGTGACGGGCACGGCAGGGAAGTGTATCCAGGGATTCCCCGGCGTGTCCTTCGTCCTGGTGCGCAAGGGGTTCGTCGAGAGGATGCGGGCGTACCCAAAACGGTCCTGGTATCTCCATCTCATGCACTATATCGACAGCGAGGGCCGAGGCACGATCCCGTTCACGCCGGCGGTCCAGGTGTACTACGCGTTCGACGAGGCGCTGAGCGAGCTGCTTGAAGAAGGCGTGGCCAATCGTGTGCAGCGGTACAAGAAGATGGCGACGCTCATCCGAGACCGTATGGCCAAGCTGGGCGTGAAAGCGCTCCTCCCTTCGGACCGCCAGTCGAATACCATCACGGCGTATTATTTGCCGGAGGGAGTCTCGTACCAGTCGTTGCACGACCGGCTGAAAGCGCAGGGATATGTGATCTACTCCGGCCAGGGCAATCTGGAAAACAAGATTTTCCGCGTGGCCAATATGGGCGCCTTGACCGAAGCGCAGTTCGCCGGATTTCTCGATGCCTTCGAGCAGGCGTGCAGGCCCGCATGAAAGCCGTGATCCTCGCAGCCGGCGTCGGTAAGCGGCTCTGGGAAATTACCCAACATCGGCCCAAGTGCCTGATTGAAATCGGCGGCCTGTCGTTGCTGCACCGCTACCTGGCGGCGCTGGCCGGGCTCGGCGTCACGCGCGCGACCATCGTCGTTGGATACCGGCAGGAGATGATCCGCGACGCGGTTGCGCGCGACGCCTGCGGCGTCACGGTGGATTTCTTGGTCAACGACCAATTTCATCGCGGCAGCATCTCCTCGCTGTGGATCGCCCGCACGGCTCTCGACGACGACGCGATCGTGATGGATGCCGATGTGCTGTTTCATCGGGATATCCTCCGGCGTCTGGTGGAGTCGCGGCATGAGAATGCACTGCTGATGGATGAAACCGTCAAACAGACCGGCGAGGAATGTATGGTGGTGGTGGCGGGAGGACGGGTCATCGCCCTCTCGAAGAAGATGCCGGAACAGTACGATTATGCCGGCGAGGGTGTGGGATTCCTGCGGGTCAGGCATGGCGATACGCCTCATCTTGTGGCGTCGCTTCGGTCCCACGTCGACCAGGGCTCGTGGAATATGGAGTACGAAGACGCCTTGCTGCAGTTTTTCCACACCGTCAAGGTCGGTCATGAGAAGATCGGTGGTCTGCCCTGGACGGAAATCGATTTCGTCGAGGATGTGAAGAAGGCGGAGTTGGACGTTTTGCCGAAATTGTGAGAAGTTCTTGAGCGAGGGTGTGGGTCGAGGATTGTATCAGAGAGAACTGCCATGAATGAGAGCGCTTTACAGAAGCGAGTCGAGATCCCAGGATTGACTACAGCCGTCCTCCTGCCCTCGGTCGGTATGTTCGGCGGGCCGAGCGGTCATCGAGTAAGTTCGGTGGGACCATTGACCAGTGTCGTCGGGATCGGCCTATTTCAGCGGACCGTACTCACATTGCAGCGGGCGGGCATCCGCCAATTGATCGTATTGGCTGGCCCGGAAGAAGACCAGTTCAAGCAGGCTTTGGGCCATGGGCCGCGCCTGACGATTCCTGTGCGTTGGATGCCACTCCGGGAGTTTCCGTTGGACGATCTGAGGACGTGGGAATTTTTGGCGGCGGAAGTACGTGGCTTCGCGCTGGTGACGGGGGTGAACGCGGTCTTCTCGCGGGGCTTGATCGAACGGTTGCGGCACGAGGTGCGGGACGGCGAAGCCATTGTGGTTGCGCAGACGGCACCACGGCAGTCCACGGATCCGTCGGCAGGGGGGCTTCGGTTGAAGGTCCAATCCGATCGGTTCACGTCCTTCGCGCCGCCGCATTTCGATGATTCGGCGCCGCGTGCCGCCGAGATGGTGGTCTTGCCGGCTGGCCTCATGAATGCGGCGGGCCAGGGGGCGCAGGAACGGGACCGGCCGCCGATCCGCCGTTGGCTGGAACGGGCGGCGGTGGACGGCCGGGTGCGCGTGATCGCGGCGGAGGACAAGCACGGGACCTGGTATCAGGAAGTCAGCACGCCGGCCGACGTGGCCATGGCCGAAAAAAAACTGTTCACCTCGCTGAAGAGCGACACCGAAGGCTTCGTCGATCGGTATTTCAATCGCAAACTCTCGCGCTGGTTTACACGCCTGTTTCTTGCCGCCGGGCTCTCGCCCAATGCCGTGACGATCGTGGCCTCGCTGATCGGGTTCGTGTCGGCCGGGGGATTTGCTATGGGGACCTATGCGGCGGGTGTCGCCGCGGCGCTGCTGTTTCAACTGGCGGCGGTCATCGACTGTTGCGACGGCGAAGTGGCGCGCCTGACATTTACGGAGTCGCCGTTCGGCGCCTGGCTCGATATCGCCATGGACAACCTCGTGCACATGGCCATCTTCGCCGGCATCGCCGCCGGACTCTATGCGGCGCAGGTCGGACAGCCGGGAGCTTGGAAACCCCTGGTTTTCGGGGCGGTGGCTGTGCTGGGGAACGGGTTGTCGTTTCTCTTGGTGGAGCGGGCACAGAAAATTAAGTCGGCCAGCGGGTGGCGAACGCCGAAGCATGCGGCCTGGGGTGAGTTTATGTTGAAGAACGTCGCCAGCCGAGATTTCTCGGTGACGCTGGTGCTCTTCGCGCTCTTCGCCATGCTCGACTGGTTTCTGATGTTCGCGGCGGCCGGTTCCCTCGTCTTTGCCTGTGTCATGCTGTGGGTCATTCGCCCCTCCGCTGTTGCTGTTACCAAGTCATGAGTTGCTGACCGCGCGTGCTTCGCTATTTCCTACTCGCTCTCGGTCTGACCGTCCTCGGTCTCCTCGTCTGGCATATCGGCCCCGACAAGATCTACGAGGCCGCCGCCCGGCTGGGGCCGCTCGCGCTGGTGGCCATCCTGATTCCCTCCTTTGTCATGTACGCCATCGAAGCGTATGGTTGGAAGGTTGTGCTGGGCCAGTCCGCGCAGGCGGTCCCCTTTTGGCGGCTGATGGCCATCCGAACCGCCGGTGAAGTCGTGAACATGACGACGCCGACGGCCTATTTGGGTGGCGAGCCGCTGAAAGCCTATCTCCTCAAGAAATACAACGTCCCGATCGCGGAGGGGGCCGCGTCCGTCGTCATCGCGAAGACCACCATGACCCTTGCCGAGGTGTTCTATATCCTCGTCGGGATTGCCCTAGGGTTTTTGCTTCTGGGTACGGGAAACTCGGCGGGACAAACGGTCACGGCCGCTCTCTTGAGTGTGGGGGTATTGGTGTGTTCAATCGCCGGGTTTGTGTTCATCCAGCGGCGGGGGTTGTTCGCCTCGATCCTGAGTCTCGTCCGGAAACTGAGGCTGAGAATCGGGTTTCTGGAATCGCAGGAAGCGCACCTGCTCTCGATCGACCGGACGATTCAGAATTATTACAGCCACCACCAACGGGCCTTCTATGCCTCGATCGGCGTGTATTTTTTCGGCTGGATGGCCGAATCAATAGAGGTCTTCATCATCCTGCAATTTCTCGGCGGACCGACCAGCCTCTTGTCGGCCTTCTCCATTGGCGCCCTCGCCGTCTTCATCAAGGGAGGAAGCTTCTTTATCCCTGGTAGTTTGGGGGCCCAAGACGGAGGCAATGTCTTGCTCCTCCAGGCCTTCGGCTACAGTGACGTCACCGGCTTGACGTTCGCCCTGCTGCGCCGGTTTCGCGAGCTCGTCTGGATTGGTATAGGATTGCTGTGTTTGGCGACGGTTGGCAAAGGCGTGGTACGGCAGGACGATCACGATCAAGAGTAGGGGAGAACAGCGCCCTCCTGCGTGAGATCCTGAAGCCGATCGAGCAGGCGACCCCACACGAACATGTGCAAGCGGAGATCCGCCGTTCGCTCAAGCTTGCCGAATTGCAGTCCCACCCGGTTGCCCTTCACCCACCGGACTTCCGCCTGTTCGATGGCGAGCGATTCTTTCTGGTCAGGGAGAAGCAGCCGCACGAGTAGTGTGGTGTCGTCCGGGACGGCACCCGCGCATTCGATCGTGCAGCCGAACACCGAGAGATTCGTCACCTTCCCCTCGCGAATGTTCGCGGTATCGGAAAACATCACTGGATATGTGACGGAAAGCGGCACACGGTAGTGCTCGCGCTGGCATCGGCGGACCGGTTCCATGGTGGGGCAGTCTACGCGAGCCGGCCTGAGTGGATGAATCCCTCTTTCGTGGGGGGAGGAAAGAGGGAACGATTCGCTGACACCGGAACTGACGTACTACGCAGCGGCCTGCTCGGATGCCTCGTCGGTTGACCTGGAAGTGAGCCTCAGGGCGGGGATGAGCCTTAGAGCCTTCTTCTTCCACTGGCGTTTGATCTGTGACTCGAGCACGAGGATATAGGTGTTGCTCGGGAGCGTGATTTCCTGAGACAGCCGCGTGAGCAGGCTCTTGTTCTTCTCCTCCTCGCGCCATTCATACCAACGATATGTGGGAATGACGATGAGCACGTAAGCCGGGACCTCCGGCATCACCCGCACCTGCTTTCGCACGAGATAGGCTTCTCCGATTTCTTCGAGGGCAGAGAGCTCGTTCGTGAGAGACCGGGCCGCGTCACGTGACAGGTCGTGCGGGAGGAACGTATCATATGGTGTGATCCACTGCCGCTCCTCTTCTGCCCGTGAGAGCAACTCTTGGCGTTTTATGGCCCGTTCGCGATAGCCGGCCGCTTCCTCGTGTTGCCCGGTACGGATCAGAAACTCTTCCGCCAATGCCGCAGCCGAGAGAAACGAGTCCCGGTCCTTCGCAGTGGCCAGTTCGAGCCGCTGCAACCCCGTCGGATCGCCTTGCGCCAGAAGCAGTCGGCCGAGCGCGAAATTGGCGCTGACATGGTCTGGTGAACGGTCTACCAATTGACGGAGCAGTGGGACAGCCGCTTCTCCTCCTTCGAGCGACTCGACCATCGTGGCGTATTCCCAAAGTTCCTCCTCGGTCAGTTCCCCGGCGGATGACTTTTCTCGGAGCTCGAGCGTGCGGGCCTGGGTCTTCTGCTTCTCATCGTATGTCTGTTTCCAGGCGTCTTTAGTCTGCTCGACCCATTCACGGTTCAGTCGGCCGCAGAGTTCGTCGCAGATTTGGCCCAAGTAATATCGGCCTGCTGAGTCTTCATGCGATCCCAGCAATTGAGGAATCGATGTGGAAGCGGCCGATGCGCCTTTCTTCGCCGGGACCTTATCCAGCGCCGCCAACCGATCGGCCAACGAAGGGTGTGTATCGGCGTAGCCGGTTTGTTCGCGCAGCGCTCCGCCGAAGAGGGCCTGAACTCGTGCCCGGTGCGCCGGCGCCTGCATCGCGCCGGCCAAATCGTGTAGATAGGTCTCGGGCGGTGTGGCGGTCTCTCGGTTCCGTTGATCGAGCGACGGCCAGAACGATTCCCGTAGCAAGTCTCCCACGACGGCCAGCGCCGCGAGCGTGTCCTTCATGCAGTGCGGACCGACAAGTCGCGCGGCGTTCCAGTCGGCTTCGTATTCCTGCTCGCGCGCCATGACGAACGAGTAGGCATTGAAGAACGGCGCGTACCACGCCAGAAACTTCGTGAAGACGAATGACGCCCAATGGTTGCGCGCAGTCATCTCCTGGAGCAGCCGCCACCAGGTGACCCGGGCTCGATAGATCCAGCAGGAGAAGCGGCCATGTTGGCGTCCGAGATGGCCGAACTCGTGGGCCAACACGGCCCGAAATTGTGCCGGAGTGAAGGTGAGCATGAGCGGCAACCCCAGCAGTAAGTAATTGCGTTGCCACCCAAAGACGCCGAGCCTGGGCACCTGCACCACCGCGGCATTTAATTCGTTGACGATTAGCACATGGTGAAAGGCCGGTGTGTCGAGGGCGTTCCGGATCTTGTCGATCAGAAGAAAGAGCCGCGGCGCATGCTCGCGCCGGATTTCGATACCGGTAGGAGGTTCCAACCGCACCCAGAGTGCACGAGCGATCACGGCGGCAAGGACAATGAGCCCCAACCCTACTTTGAACAAGACGGCGTGTCCGCCTGAGCCGTCTTTGATCAGGAGAAAACAGCCGATGGTCAGGGCAATGACGGTGCCCAATACCGCAAGCACGTAGGCGTAGCCGGAAAAGGCGAGGAGGGCGACATTCAGCTTGTACTGAACCGGATGGGCCTTCGCGTACCCTTCGAGCTCGCGGACGAGTTGTTCAAACCGCTGTTCCGTCATCGGGTGGAGCGATTGGCGACGTTTCGGTCAGTCTAGGAGAGAAGGGCAAGTTCTCAAAGGAGATTGTGGTTTGACGACGAGCGGGAACGGCATTCGCGCTTGAGTGAGTCGCTGTAGGAGTGATCGAGTCTCTCTTAGGTCAGGTCGGCTTTACCGCATCGGAACATGGTGATATGATGTGAATACATTGTAGTACCAACGAGGAGGAGCCAATGATCAAGAAATTGACCAAACACGGCAACAGCCTGGCTCTCGTCATCGATCGAGGGGTGCTCGATCTGTTGGAAATTGACGCCGAGACGCCGCTCAATATCAAAACCGACGGGAAGTGCCTCATCGTGACGCCGGAGCGCGATGCGGCCCGCCAGAAGAAATTCCGCGCGGCGCTAGAGGAAGGCAATCGTCGGTATGGAAAGATGCTGAAAAGGCTGGCCTAGCTCATGGTCGAGCCGCGATTCCTCTCAGTGGAGGATGTTATCGAGATCCACGCCGACCAGATTGAACGGTATGGAGGTAGTCTGGGAGTACGAGATGTCGAACTGTTACGGTCCGCGATCGGTATGCCGGAGGCCGGTTTTGGAGATCAGTATCTCCATGCCGATCTCTTCGAAATGGCTGCAGCCTATCTGTATCACGTCGTTCAAAACCATCCGTTCATCGATGGCAACAAGCGGACGGGAACGATGGCTGCATTCGTGTTCTTGAAACTCAATGGGCTGACACTGGATGCCGATGAATCCATTTTTGAGCCTCTCGTCTTGAAGGCGGCCCAGGGACAGATCGACAAGCCGGCCATCGCAGAGTTCTTCCGGAAGCATTCCCGCCAGTAATCAGGTTTCTTGCCACTGCCATAAGTTCCTGGTTTCGTTTGCCGGCGAGCAGAATCAGTTGGCGCATTGGGTCCTGCAATCTTCCGAAACGGGACGAATCACATGGCGTAGCTGAGAACGGTGCCCAGATGCTTATGCCAAAACCTAGTCTCGAAATTCGACGTGAAGTATGACCTTCCCCCTTTTATTACACCACGGCTGAGGAAGTGACCTCCTGTGTGAGTTGGGTCCCGGTTTGATAGTTGTGAATGAACTCCCAGGGTGTCACATCCCCAAGAGAGCTGTGCGTCCGCTCGTCATTGTACTCTCGTCGCCAGGCTTCAATCACGAGCTGCGCTTCCTGTAACGTCAGAAACCAGTGCTCGTTTAAACACTCATCTCGAAACTTCCCGTTGAAGCTCTCAATAAACGCATTCTGGACCGGTTTGCCCGGCTGAATGAAGTGCAGCTGCACACCATGCTGGGCCGCCCACGCATCTAAGGCCGTCCCAGCGAATTCGGGACCGTTGTCCAGGATCAAGGTCTCTGGCAACGATCGGGTGGCGAACAGCCGATCCAGAATCCGGCACACTCGGGATCCGCCAATCGACACATCCACCTCAATCACCGGCACCTCTTTCGAATACAGATCGGTCATCGTCAAACACTTGAATCGCCGGCCGGTCACGAGCCGGTCATGGACAAAGTCGATGGCATAACAGCGGCCTGGGTGCGTGGGCTTGGGCAGGGCTACCCGGGGCACCGCCGCGGCCTTCTTCCGTCGTCGCCGCCGTAACGACAGCCCTTCGTCGCGATAGTACAGCCGTTCGACCTTCTTATGGTTCACGGCCCATCCCTCTCGGCGCAACCGCACATAAATCCGAGGACAGCCGTATCGCCGCTTGGCCTCGGCAATCTCGCGGATCCGGGTCCGCAGGACCGCATCGTCCTGACGCCGACTCCGGTACCGCAGCGTGTTCCGATCGAGGGCCAGGACGTGGCACACTCGCCGCTGACTGAGCCCAAAGCGCTCGGCCACCCACTGGGCCGCTGCTCGCTTCGCCTTGGGCGCTACCAGTTTTTTGCGGTGACTGCTTTCAGCGCCTGAATGTCCAGCGCTTGTTCCGCCACCATCTGCTTCAGCCGCCGGTTTTCGTCTTCCAGCTGGCGGAGCTTCTTCACATCGCTGACTTCCAGCCCGGCATATTTCGTCCGCCACTTATAGAAGGTGGCATCCGAGATGCCGTGCTTGCGGCAGAGCTCGGAGACCCCAGTATCCGCTTGGGCATCCTTGAGCACCGCAATGATCTGTTCCTCCGTGTGCCGTTTCCGTGTCATGGCCCCCTCCTGTGGGGCCCATCTCAGCACAGATGAACTTCCAAGCCAATGGTCTAGTTTTCGGGGGGAAGGTCAGTCGACATCGCCTTCCAGTTGTGCCTTCTTCAGCAATGTTTGAGGGAGGCAAATGCCTCGGGACTTGCCTATTTGAATGATCCGCGATTGCATATGACCTCCTGAGCTTCTCCATCGTAGTCGCCTCATGGTCTGAGTGCAAATCTGATTTGTACTGCCACCCGCCCACACGAAAAAGTGCATGGGTTCTGGCTGGTCGTGGTGACGGGATGTTTTCGTGGGATTTCAAGCGTGCCAGTGGGGTCGACTCTGTCGTCAAATGGCATGCCAGATGACGACTTTGGCGACAGTGGCGAGAGACAAGAAATAAGGGGCAAGAGGGGAAGGGTGTCTCGTCGGCTGACTATGATAGGATGCCGCGCATGAATGCGGCGGTGAATCTGCTCTGGGCCCTGCTTGCCATCCTTGGTGCCATCGCGCTCGCTTTTGTAGCTGGGTTCGTCAATCCCCACGAAAAAGTAAATGGACTCTGGCTGGTGGTGGCGGCGGGGTGCATCTACACCTTGGCCTACCGGTTTTACGGCCGCTGGATCGCCAGGCAGGTCGTTGAACTCAATAATCAGCACGTCACGCCCGCTGTCCGGTTAAACGACGGGGTCAATTTTCATCCCACCAACAAGGTTGTGCTGTTCGGCCATCACTTCGCGGCAATTGCTGGAGCCGGTCCCTTGCTCGGACCGGTACTGGCGGCGCAGTTCGGATTCATGCCCGGGTTTCTTTGGTTGGTGATCGGCGCGGTGTTGGCCGGGGCGGTGCAGGACTTCATCATCTTAGTGGCTT
>JAYWIP010000011.1:0-17227 GCA_039794465.1 Nitrospira sp. | reverse complement strand
CGTCGCAGTGCCAGATGTCAATCAGAGCGCCGGACAGAGGACGGCATGCGCCCGCACTG
Source organism: Nitrospira sp. (assembly GCA_039794465.1). Lineage (GTDB taxonomy): Bacteria > Nitrospirota > Nitrospiria > Nitrospirales > Nitrospiraceae > Nitrospira_D. Next base: position 17,168 of record JAYWIP010000011.1, on the reverse strand, counting down.
ATGCGCATGACCTGAAACATCAGCGTCAGCGGTGTGCCCGGTTTGACCTTCCCGGTGGCTGGATCCGAGCGAATGTCGGAACGGTTCAACTGCGCATCAACAAAATAGGGGCCCTCGGTTTGTTCGGGCCGGACGATACAGGAAGGCTCTGCCGCGCCGGCAAACGTCAGCCTGGAAACCAGGCTGCCCCCCGTCAACCATATTCCTCCAGTCGCAGCAAGAAGTGTCACCACTTCACGGCGGGAAAGCACCGTTCCCATTTGCCCGTCGGACTCTTTCATCTCAGTCGACCTTCTCGCACACGCGCTGGATGAGCAAACATCACCGCTATCTCCCCCGAAGTCTCGGGTGGACACTCCGCGGAGGCGGGGGGGGAGGCGGTGTTGAGCGTGGAGCAAGGTAAGGCGCGGGGTACCACAATCCTCGACCGCCCCAATAGCCGCCCAAGATTCCTCCATACGCACCGTATGGATAGAACCCGCTCCAACCATAGGGTGGAGCGTAGAAGCCGTAGTCTGGGGTTCGATCCCGTCGTCTTTCGGCAGCGATACGACTCCAATTGATAACATGTTTGATCTCAAGCAGGGGATAGGTATAGGTGCTCTCATCCAGGGGTCTGGTCACTTCTCCCTTTACCGTACCGATCACCGTCACAGGTGTGCCTTCCGGCAGGCTGGCCGGGTCAAGGAACACCTCGCGAACAGCCAGAAATCGTCCTTCCGACCGGAGACGGTCTTCTGTGAGGGGCTCGTTGTTTTCCGCCGGCAGTTGCAACACTTCCACTTCGGTTCCTGCTGCCGTCCGTTTAGCCCGGATGACCGTGCCGCCGATCATGACCGTTCGTCCAATGAATTCGCCGGGTGCACTTTTCAGCTGCGCAAAACGGACGCTGGCATCGATCTCTTTTTCCAATTCAATAGGAACACCGAGTAGCTCTGTATCGCGTTGGACCTGGTGGAGAGACTCCGCACAAGCGGACAAGATGATGACCGCGCAAACGAGAGACGCGTGCACAATCATACGAGGCATGACAGGTCTCCTCAACTAGAAGTGATACGACAGCCCGCCAAGAATATGCTGTGCTCTGTAATTGCCGCTGAACCCGCCCAAGTCACCGAATGCTTGATCGAACTGAAGCGTTGCACCGGTGTACTTATATTCTCCAAACAGAGCGATTGTCGGCGTGATGAATGTGCGTAGGCCCACCAACACATTCCACACCGCCGACACGTCTGTGTCACTCTGTACTGTGGAAGTCTTGCCGATATGGGCGATGCCCGCCCCGATACCCGCACCAATATATGGCTGAACCGTGCGACCTGGATAGCGCGCAATGAAATTGACACCGACAGTGGTCAGTCGAAAATGGATGCCGGCTTCGGGATCAACACTGGCGGTTGCCGGATTGTCATCGAAACTCTTGATATGAGGGGTAGTGTGCAATACTTCCCCCTCGATCCCGTACCAACTATGCCCGGGGAAATATCCGATTTTCCCGCCATAGGTAATTGAGTTTTGAAGGTCGAAATCCTGAAGGGGGCCTGGAACTCCGGCTGAAGGACCTGTTCCTGCAATACTGTTGATCCGATCGGCAAAATTGATTCCGACTGCCCCTGCCACATACGACTCCGCACGAGCAGGGGAGGGAGATAGTGGCAGCTCCATATGCACGCAGGAGCACAGAACGCCCAGGGCTATGAGATGCCTTGTCTTCACAGGATGATCATCACAATAAGAAGAGTCGCCGTCATCATACCAAGCAGATGGAATGAAAAACATGGCACCGGATCAGCTCCGTGGTTTGACAAGCTGAAGGCGACTGTTACACTTGATGAAGATCATAAGCTTTGCCTGTGAACACGCTGTATGGAAAAGACCTTTATTGTGGATACAATGAAAATGAATACCGTATGTCATGGGGAGCATCTCCGGTGAGAAACAGCAGCGTTGCTTGTCCTGGTGCTGTTCTGATTGTGGTCCTATCGGCCTGCACGGGAGGACAAATGGCAACCGTAACCGGCGATGGTACTGACTCTCTGGTCAGTGAGCGAGTAACCAATAACGAAATCGCCGGAATCACTCCGCCCCAGGGGGCTCGTGCAGACCAGAAGCGACAGCCGGAAGACCCGATCTATGTCAATCTTGTTTCGGCGATCCTGGACAGCAGGATTCGCCAAGGCGAAAAACCTAAAGGAGCGCTCGGGCAACATCTTCGCCATGAATTCGCCGCGGACCCGATCATTCAGCTTCTCCCGGAGCCGAAGAACAAGATCGGACGTAAGACCCCCCGGCTTGTCCCACCCGCAGCTGACGTGGAAGTGGTCTCTACCGTCTCACTCAAGGAGATCCTCGGAGTCAGAGGCGCGACAGGCAAGCCAGGCAAGACGGTAAGTATCATATTTGAGGCAACGATCACGTCACAATCTCCTCCGGCTTCGTATCTTGTGTCGGAATCTGGCCCGGTCCTTCAGCACCGTGCCGTCTCGAAACGGTTTGCTCAGCAGATCCGAGACGTCATTGTCGATAAGATAGGCCCGGAAATGCCCGCGCGCTGACCCCACATACTCACTATCCGATCTTCAACCATCAGTATCAATCGGCCGGATTTCGAAGGTGCGTACCTTTACAGCATTGCTTTTCCCGGTAGCGGTGAAATCCAAGGGTGATGGAGCGGTTGACTTGGAGAACGCTATAGGGTAGAGACGCATAGAGGAAAGATGCGGCCTCTGGGCCGCGATCAAATTGCGTACACGCCGGCAAGTTTACATAATACCTCTTATCAGACTATGACTCTCGAGTTATTCGGTCGACTCAACAAAGAGCTTTCGATTACCGGAAGCGCGTTCCATGAGATCGTTCTTGCGATTTCCGAGCGTGTAAATCGCAAGGTTCAGATCATTCGCCTTCATTGGCAGGCATCATCGCTGCTCCAGCGAATCGATCAGCTCACCGTCGACGTGGGCCGCCAGATGGTCACTCACGTTTCCCGTCGGTTTCTCATCCAGGGACAATCGAGCCCTGATCTTGCCGATCTCGACAATACTTTGTCTCAAGCGGCCATCCGAATTCATGAGTTAAAACGGGCACTGCTTCAACTCGATAGCCAAATTCGCGAGCTTAAACTTGAGGCTATTGATGAGGATCTCCTTCGACTCCATCATGATCTCAAGCTCAGATCGTCACGGATTGATCGCTTGACGGTTACCAGAACTGCCGGAGCAGTCGGTCAACCCATCGGCGCCATCCCTCAGTCTTCCTCGGTCCATGTCGCGGCAATTTTGCGCGGCCCTTTTGTCCTGGCTCCGTCTCACGATCTGATTTTTCGACCGGATGATATTGTCATCCTGATTGGCTTGGAGTCTGATTTGGATCGCATCGTGCTCTGGTTTACCAGTCAACGGTCGCTACAAGCCCCTTCGGCTAAATCTGCCTAAGTCTGGTGGGGAAATCCCTCAGAATCCGTTACAATCATGGCAAGGACAGCATGAGAATCATGTCATACCTGCGCTGGCGTAGACCCTTCGTGGGGATTCTTCTCGTACTGGTGTCAGTCCACGATCCGCTGTCGCTCCATGCGGAACAGAGCACCGGTGCGAGTACGCACGTGTCCTCAGGTCTCCGCCTCCTGGAAGAAATTCAAGGGGTCATTACCGATTTGGCGGAACGGGCAACGCCGTCGGTCGTCAATCTCTTTCCGGTCACCGGTACCAGTCGCGCACGTGACCGGGCAAGTGAGCGCACGCCCAATGCGTCCGGATCAGGATCCGGTCTGATTGTGGACAGTACGGGATATATTGTCACGAATAACCATGTCATTGGCGATGCCGCCGAGGTCGAAGTTCGATTCTCCGATAAGGCGAGATTGATCGCGCAAGTGGTCGGCAAAGATCCCGATACGGATTTGGCGCTCCTCAAAGTAACGACCGACCGGCCGTTACCCAGTGCACGATTCGGTGATTCCGCTGGGGTGAAAGTCGGGCAATGGGTCCTGGCGGTGGGAAACCCCTTTGGCCTCGACCGCACGGTGACGCTGGGGGTCGTCAGCGGCATCGGCCGAGAGAACATCAACTTGTCACGCTACGAAAACTTCATTCAAACCGACGCATCGATCAACCCCGGCAATTCCGGCGGTCCCCTGCTCAATCTTCATGGCGAGGTCATTGGGATCAACACGGCCATCATCAATTTCGCCCAAGGTATTGGATTTGCCATTCCGTCGAACATGGCGAAACAGGTGATCGAGCACCTACTGGCCAAAGGCAGAGTGGCTCGCGGCTGGCTGGGGGTCGGCATTCAGCCGCTGACCCCGGATTTGGCCAAGAAATTCGGCGTGGCGGAGAGCGAGGGTGTTCTGGTCAATGAAGTATTTCCCAATGACCCAGCCGCGACGGCCGGTATCAAGCCGGGCGACATTATCATCAGAATCGACGGCCATGTGGTAGATTCTCCCACTAAGCTCTCGCGCTTGATCGGGACGCTCGCCCCGGGGGCTACCTCGAAGATCGAAGTCGTTCGAGACCTCACGCGAATGACGCTGGACATTCGACTGAGTGAGCGGCGTGAAAATGCGAGCGCCGCGTCCCCTCCTCCGCCGCCTGGAAGTGAAATTAAACTCGGTCTCGACGTGCAGGAGTTGACCGCCGCCCTGGCCGATAAGTTCAACCTGCGTGACGCGAAAGGTGTCCTCATCTCGAAGGTAGAGCCCGGGAGCCTGGCGCAGGCCGAAGGGCTGCGGGAAGGCGATCTGATCAAGGAAGTCAACCGGGGCGAGATCCTCACCATCGAGGACTTCACCGCGGCCATCGGCCGAATCCGACGCGGAGACACGATATTGCTTCGAGTGCTGCGCGAGACCCGGGCATTCTACGTGGTGCTCAAGCCCGCCGACTGAATCACCCGTCAGTGTATCGCGACGGCGTGCCGTTCCGCCTTGTGCTGCTCAATGATCCTGACGGCCAGCTCGCGCGGTACTTCATCGTAGCGGGCAAACTCCATGACATAGTTCCCCCGCCCGCCCGTCATGCTGTTCAGTGCCGGCGCGTACTTCAACAACTCGGCCAGAGGGACGAGCGCGGTGATTCGCTCCTCATGATCGTGTGCGCTCACCGAAAGGATGCGTCCCCGCCGCCCGCTCAGATCGCCCATGACCGCCCCGACGGCGTCCGTCGGCGCGTCAATTTCGACCGTCATCATCGGCTCCAGTAGCACCGGCTGCGCCGCTTCCATGGCCTTCTTGATGGCCATGGACCCGGCGATTTTGAACGACATTTCCGACGAGTCGACCACATGAAAGGACCCATCGTAGACGGTCACACGGACATCGACGACGGGATACCCGCCGAGCACGCCTTCATGCAAGGCCTCGACGACCCCTTTCTCCACCGCTGGAATGAAGTTCCTGGGAATCGCCCCTCCAACGACATGATTCTGGAAGACGAATCCCTGCCCGCGCGGCAAGGGCTCGACTTCCAGCCAGCAGTCGCCATATTGCCCATGCCCCCCGGTTTGTTTCTTGTATTTACCCTGGGCGCGGGCTGTGGCATGGAGCGTTTCTCGATACGGAATTTTCGGCGTGTGCAACATGACGTCGGCGCCAAACTTGCGATGAAGCTTTTCCAGCGCGAGGTCGATATGCAATTGGCCCAGCCCGCTCAGCACCATCTCCTTGGTGTCCGGGTTGCGGGTAAAACCGAGTGTCGGATCTTCCTCAATCAACTTATGAAGGCCGAGGCTCACCTTGTCGATGTCCGACTTTGACTTGGCCTCAATGGCGTACGACAGGACCGGGCGAGGAAGCCCCAGGCCCGGATAGCACACAGGATCCTTCTCCTGACAGAGCGTATCGCCGGTTTGAGTCTCACGCAATTTTCCAATCGCAATGATATCGCCCGCCTGTGCGGCGCCAACTGCCGTATGCCGCTTTCCGCATAGGGTATAGAAGTGGCCGAGCTTCTCACGTACCCGCTTCGAGGCATTCCAGACTGTTGAATCAGCCTGCACGGTTCCCGACAAGACGCGGCAGTAGGACAGCCGTCCAACGAATGGGTCGATCAGTGTCTTGAAGATAAAGGCCGAAAAGGGCTCCTGCGTGCTCCCCTTCCGCTCACACGGTGCGTCGGTCTCCGGATGCACGCCGATGAAAGGATGGCGGGCTCCGCGTTCGTGCGGTGACGGCAGCACGGTGCGGATCGCGTTGAGCAACGGCCAGATGCCGACATTACGTATTGCTGAACCTGCGAATAACGGAACACACTGCCTGGCCAGAATACTCGATCGTAATCCGTGCAGCAGGTCATTCTCGGTCAGGTCGCCTTGTGTGACATAGGTATCAAGGAGGGCCTCCTCGTTTTCCGCCACTGTCTCAAGAAGCCGCGTCCGTCCGGCCTTCGCTACCGACTCGAGATGCCCTGGGACTGCGATGGCCTCAACTGTGGGGGACGTGGGACCTGACCGAAGCATGCGCTGGTGGAGCAGGTCTATCACGCCCTCCAACTGAAGGCCTTGCCCAACCGGCGCGACCATGGGAAGCGGAGAGCAGTCCAATTGCTTCCGGCATAGATCCAGCACCGTGTCGATCGACGTTCTCTCTCGATCCAATCCATTGGCGAACAGGAGACACGGCAGGCCGAGTTCCGCGGCTCGTGTCCAGAGGCGCGCCAATTCCGTCCGAATGCCGGCCGTTCCATCAAGAACAACGATGACCGCATCAACGGCCCTCAGGGCAGCGAGCGATTCACCGAGGAGGCTCAATGCGCCCGGAGGGTCGAGCAGAGTGATGTGAGTGTGGTTCCAGACAAACTGAAGGATGCTGGTGCTGACTGAGGTTCGGTGGTGGAATTCTTCCGGTTCGAAATCAGAGACGGTGGTCCCTTGAGTGACGGAGCCAAGCACGGGAATAGCCCCGCCGGTGTAAAGGAGTGCCTCACTGAGGGATGTCTTGCCTGCGCCGACATTGGACACAATCGCGACATTTTTCACGGGCTCCATACGGGTCTCTTCCATGGCATGCCCTCCTCATGATGAGTATGTGGGGAACGGTCGACGTGCGCTAGGCCATTCGGCTTCTCCCTATGTGACGAGCGGTTCCTTCGCTCGCAAGCCAGCCCTCATCCGCAAAACTGACATACCGGCCATCTCCGATGACGATATGGTCCAAGACAGGAATACCGAGCAGGTTGCCGGCGGCCACCAGCCGGTCCGTTAACTGCCGGTCTTCAAGACTCGGTGTGGGGTCTCCGCTAGGATGATTGTGCAGAAAGATTACGCCTGCCGCAGATTCACGCACCGCGAACGCAAAGACTTCCCGTGGGTGGACAATGCTCAGCGTGAGACTGCCTTTGGATACCGTCGCTTCCTTGACGAAGCTGTTTTTTGCATCGAGCAGGACGACCTTGAAGATTTCGTGTTTTTGATCGCGGAGCATGGGATGGAAGTGCCTGTAGAGATCACCGCTCGTCGAGATGCGCGTCCCGGTCGACAGCGGCGTCGCCAGTGATCGCCGTCCCAGCTCGATAGCTGCCTTCAATTGGGCAACTTTCGCAGGCCCCATGCCTGGAATCGCGCAGAGCTCTTCGACGCCGCACGTGGCAAGGCCACCAACTCCGCCGCTTCGACTGAGAAGTTCGATCGCCACTTGCACGGCAGAAGAATCGCGCCGTCCGGTTCGGAGAAGAATGGCCAGGAGCTGTGCGTCGGAAAGAGTGTCCGAACCTTTCGCAAGCAGTCGCTCACGAGGGCGTTCCGATTCGGGCCAGGTCGTAATACTGTTTGCTTGCTTTCTTGGTGTCATAGATCCTTCGTCATTGCACAAAAACTGACACCTCGGACGTTTTTGTACTAGACAAATTGGCGGTTTTTACCCCCTGAGACAAATACGTAAATCGTAACCCATTGAAATATTGCAATATGACAATTTGGTGCATCTCTTGCTAGATAGGCCTCCAGCTGCACACTTAGTCACCTGGGAGGATACGATGGAATGTCCGAAGTGCAAGGGAATGATGATGCTGGAACGGTTCTCCGATTTCTTTCTCATTTTCTATGCCTGGAAGTGCATTAATTGCGGCGCCATCATCGATCGGACGATTTCCAACAATCGGAGAAAGAGCTTGGCGGCACGAGAGCCTCAACCCGTTGCCACGCGCTAATTGCGGAGGTCTTTCGTACCCGTCCAATCCGCGTTGAATCGGCTGCGATCCACCGTCAGCGGATTGGGCCGCCATGGGGCGACTTGACGGAGTCGCATTATAGTCCTTCTGCGGCAGGAGCGTCAAAAAGTCCGGTACAGAACCCGTGTTCCGATGTGACGTGCCGACCTCGCTGCATGTGCCGGCCCGGAATGTATGATCTCCCGTCCGTGAGCCACTCACCAAAGAACCGTTCTTGACCCCTTCAAAATCGCTGTGTTAGATTTTCCCGGTTGCATGGGTAGCAGCATTCTTCTGACATGCGTGTCATTGCAGGAACTCATCGTGGCCGGCGGCTTCGCAGGCCACAGGGATTAGCGCTTCGTCCAACGTCCGACCGCGTGCGCGAAGCCCTCTTCTCAATCATCGGGAATCGGGTGCTGGATAGCCAATTTCTTGATCTTTATGCAGGAACAGGCGCCGTCGGCGTTGAAGCACTGAGTCGAGGCGCGGCGCACGTGACCTGCGTCGAATCCGATGCCGAGGCGCTGACCCTGCTGCGACGAAATATCAGGGATTGCGGAATTGCAGAGAACATGACGATTTGCGCCCACCGAGTTCAGCACTTTCTCAATAGGCCAGACCGATGGGAAGGCCCCTATCAGCTCATCTTCGCGGATCCTCCCTATGCAGTAACACACGAATTTGCCGCCCTCTTGAGCGGAGTCGCGACGAACCGGCTGTTTGCCGACGATGCATGGCTGATTATCGAACATGCGCACAAGACTTCTCTCCCGTCTTCTCTGGGGTGTGCTATCCGTACACGCCAATACCGCTACGGCGATACTGCGTTGTCGCTCTATGCCATCTCGCACGCTGGGCTACGATGAAGATCGGTGTCTATCCCGGTACGTTCGACCCGGTGACGCATGGGCACGCCGACATCATCACCCGAAGCCTGCGTGTGTTCGACAAAGTCATCGTTGCGGTCGCGCCGAATCCGGCCAAGCATCCCCTCTTCAACCTCGCCGAACGGTTGGAGATGGTGGCCCTCGTGATGAAAGATCTTGGCCAGGTGGAAGTGACGACATTCGAAGGTCTGTTGGTCGACTATGTCGAACGAACCGGTGCGCATGCCATTATTCGCGGACTGCGTGCCATCTCTGATTTTGAACACGAGTTTCAAATGGCCCTCATCAACCGAAAATTGGCCAAGCACGTCGAAACGGTCTTTCTAATGCCGAGCGAAGAATACTCGTATCTTTCCTCCAGCATTATCAAAGATGTCGCACACCATGGCGGTAGCCTGACGGAATTTCTGCACCCTGAAGTCGCGCGCCGCTTGCAAGAACGGATCGGGAGCCTTAGATCATGAAACTTGCCGCCCGAGTCGGACGGATTACCCCGTCTCCCACGTTAGCCATGACTGCCACCGCCAAGGCGATGGCGGCGCAAGGCATCGATGTCATTGATTTCTCATCAGGCGAACCGGATTTCGATACTCCTGAGCCGGTGAAGGCCGCCGCCGAAGCTGCGATACGAGCCGGTTTTACGAAATACACCCCGTCGTCCGGCATCGATGAGCTTCGACAGGCAATTATCGACAAGTTCCAGTCGGAGCAAGGGCTTCGCTATGAGAAGGCCCAGATTCTCGTGTCTTGCGGAGCCAAACACTCGCTCTATAACTTGGCCGAAGCCTTGTTGGAAGCCGGAGATGAAATCATTATTCCGACCCCCTACTGGGTCTCATACGCCGACCAAGCACTGCTGAACGATGCGACCCCGGTCTTCCTCCCAACTGAGGAAGCGGCCGGATACGCCATCGATCCGGATAGTCTGGAACGGCTGGTGACACCGCGGACAAAAGCCATCCTCGTGAACAGTCCATGCAATCCGACCGGAGCTGTGTATGAGTGGAGGACCCTCGAAGCGATCGCGGGCATTGCGGTCCGACACCAGCTGCTCGTTATCTCCGACGAAATTTATGAAAAAGTGCTCTACGACGGCGCCGTCCACCGGAGCATTGCCAGCCTGAGTCCTGAAGTCGCAGATCGGACCGTCGTGATTAACGGCGTCTCAAAAGCCTACGCAATGACCGGTTGGCGCATCGGATACGCCGCCGGTCCCAAGGACCTCCTGACTGCCATGGGGAATATTCAGAGCCAAAGTACCTCAAACCCCTGCTCGATCTCACAAAAGGCCGCCGTAGCGGCGTTGAAGCTGGGAGGGTCCTTCACCGAGAAGATGGTCATCGAATTCGACCGGAGGCGAAGGGTCATTCTTGATCGGCTCAATGCGATCCCGGGGGTATCATGCCGCCTGCCTGGCGGGGCCTTCTATGCCTTTCCCAACATCGGTGGAATCCTCGGACGACAGGGGCCGACCGGACCGATACGGTCACCGCAAGATGTGGCCCAGTATCTCTTGAAGGAGGCACGGGTAGCGGTCGTACCGGGAGAAGCCTTCGGCAGCCGGACCCACATCCGGCTGTCTTATGCCACAAGCATGGAGGCCATTGAACGCGGCATTCAACGGATCGCAGAGGCCTTCCATAAGTTGTCCCTGTGAATGGCGCGACTCTTGACTGGGCGAAAATCAGCCTTATGAACCGTCAAACAATGTGACTTATTTCGGAGGACCACCCGTGCCCACGTATGAATATCAATGCGACAGTTGTTCCAACAAGTTTGAAGCCAAACAAAGCATGAAAGATGATCCGCTTTCAGCTTGTCCGAAGTGTGGGCAGGCGGTGCGGCGGTTGATTTCGTCACCCGGCATCATGTTCAAAGGAAGCGGCTGGTACGTCACCGACTATTCCAGCAAACTGAAACCCCCATCTGGCGAAACCGCGGATTCGGGATCCGGCTCAAAGAAAGAGGCTGGTACGTCGACGACAGCCTCCTCTTCCACGACAGCCCCCTCAACGGCCACGCCTGCGTCTTCACCGTCTAGTAACACCTCCTCTTCAGGCGACTCCTCAAGCTCAAGCTGACGGAGCTCGTCTACCGCTTGACCGTGGGCTTCTTCTTCACCTGCGGTTTAGCGGATGGTTTGGCCGTTGACTTGGCTGCAGCTTTCGACGGAGCCAGTGCCTTGCTCCCTTTAACGTGCGACACATCGAGTCGGCGTTGGAGACTCGCAATGATTTCCGTCTTCTCCCGGTTGACGCGGCTCAGCTCGTCGAACTGAATTTGGAGATCGTGCCGTGCTTTTGAGAGGTCATTGACCTGACTCTGAAGCTGGGTTTTCTCCATATTTAAGGTTTCTGTTTCCGATCGCAATTGTTCGATCTGGGCTTGCAGCGCCGGCGGCCAGTAATCGCACCCCGCCGCACTCAAGAGACAGCCGAACCCCAGGGCCATTCCCAACACCCGCATTGCAGACTGGCGCTTCCCGCTCCTCATCGCTCTTCCTCCTCACTCCAGTGTGTCCTGTGTATGTTCAACGAAATACCGGTGAAATGTGCACTGTGTCTAACACGTTCTTTCGTCTCTGTCGAGTGTAGGCTGGGGAAGTCGAGCCGATACCTGATTGATGGTCGAGAATGCAGTCCGATGCGTCTGGCAGATCAAAGGAGCGCGCGATGCGCAATATCTTTTCGATAGTGGCAGTCCTGGAAGGAAATGCCGGCCACGGCCTGATAGGCATTCGCTTGGGCCTCTTTCAACGTTGTTCCCCGCCCGGTAATGCCCAAGACACGTCCCCCGGCAGTGACGACCATCCCGTTCTTCGTGGCGGTCCCGGCATGAAAGATCATCGTCCGGCTACCTTGCTGAAGCGGCAAACCGTGAATGGGAAATCCTTGTTGATAGGAGCCAGGATACCCACCCGACGTCATCACCACACAGACGGCCGTATCGTCATGCCATTCGACGGCAAGTTGGTCCAGGCGGTGCTCGATCACAGCCTCCATGACATCGATCAAGTCTGTCTTCAGCAAGGGCAAGACAACCTGCGTTTCAGGATCTCCCATCCGTGCATTGAATTCCAGGACATACGGCACCCCCTTCACTACCATCAGACCGGCATACAGGACGCCCTGAAAAGGCGACCCTAAGCGGGCCATGGTCTCGACAACCGGTTGCAGAATTGAGCGCGTCACATGCTCACGGAGAGCCGGCGTGCCTAACGGCGCCGGACAGTAGGCTCCCATTCCGCCGGTATTGAGGCCAGTGTCGGCGTCACCGACGCGCTTGTGATCCTGCGCCGGCAACATCGGCACGACGGTCCGGCCGTCTGTAAAGGCCATGACCGTCAATTCCTCGCCGTCGAGGAATTGCTCGATCAAGACACGTTTCCCCGCCTGGCCGAACATCGCTTTCTCCATCGAGCCAATAACGGCGTCGCGCGCCTCTTCCCGCGTCGTCGCGATGACGACCCCTTTGCCTTGAGCAAGACCGTCGGCCTTGATCACGACAGGGAGCTCATGTTGTTCGAGATAGGCCAACGCATCGACGGCCTTGTCAAAACTCCTCGCGCGTGCAGTCGGAATTCTAGCCTGCGCCATGACGTCTTTGGAGAAGATCTTGCTGGCTTCGAGCCGCGCGGCATTCTTGGTGGGGCCGAAAATCCTGAGGTTGGCTCTTCGAAACTCATCGACGATCCCGAGCGCAAGCGGAGCCTCCGGTCCGACGACGGTCACATCAATCTGCTCGCGAACGACGAAATCTTTCAGCCCGGCCACATCGTCGGCTTTCAGGGGCACGCACGTGGCCACCGATTCAATCCCGGCATTGCCGGGCGCGCAATAGAGGATGGGGTTGCGCGGGCTCCGCGCAAGCATCCAAACCATGGCATGCTCACGCCCTCCGCCCCCGACAACAAGAATTTTCACAGGAGTATTTTTCCTGGTTACAACTGTACTCTTATCAGGATGCTCAAACTGGTCATCCAACAAGGCCGCAAGGAGTGCGAGGCCCGAAGCGTACTGAGTCAACGTACGTTAAGGGTCTCGAATGACTGAGCACGAAGTTGGGGACCTGTTTCAAGCATCCGTCAGTGGCGGAAATGCCGCATGCCCGTCAGAATCATCGCCAGGCCATGCTCGTCCGCCGCCTTGACGATCTCGGCATCCCGAATCGACCCGCCGGGCTGAATCACGGCGGTAATGCCGGCTTGCGCCGCGGCATCAAGTCCATCGCGGAATGGGAAAAATGCGTCCGAGGCCATCACGCAGCCCTTCACCGGCATCTGCGCCTTCATCGCCGCAAGCTTCACGCTATCCACCCGACTCATCTGCCCCGCGCCGATCCCTACCGTCTGTCCCGGCTTGGCATAGATAATCGCGTTCGACTTGACGTGTTTGCAGACGGTCCAGGCAAACGCGCAGGCGGCATATTCTTCATCCGTCGGCTTCCTGGCCGTCGGCACCTTGAGCGACTTCAGGTCGGTCAACACACCGAGATCACGGTCTTGTACGATCAGCCCGCCGACCAGCTTCTTGAGATCGTACCCATCTTGATTCACTTTCACGAGCGGACCGACATCCAGCAGGCGCAAATCCTTCTTCCGCTTCAGCTCCGCCAGCGCGTCTTCGGCAAAGCCCGGCGCAATCACCACCTCGACGAATGTCGAAGTGATTTCCTTGGCTGCTGCCAGATCGACCGGACGATTGAACGCGATCACTCCGCCAAAGGCCGACACTGGATCGGTCTCCCTCGCCTTCACATAGGCCTCGACCGGTGTGTTGCCGAGCGCCACTCCGCAGGGATTGTTGTGCTTGATGATAGCCACGGCGCACGCCTCGTATTCCTTGGCCAGTTCGAGGGCTGAATTGGCATCGAGGAAATTGTTGTACGACATCGCCTTGCCGTGCAGAATGGTGCCGCGGGAGACGGACGGTTCGTGGGCATTCAGCTCGCGGTAAAAAGCTCCTTGCTGGTGAGGATTCTCGCCGTACCGTAAGATTTCCGCGAGCTCAAATTGCAGCGAGAGCATCTTGGGAAACTTCACCTCCCCACCCTGTACCTGTTTTTCAAGATAGCCGGCGATCAAACTGTCGTAGCGGGCTGTGTGCTGAAATACCTTCATCGCCAGTTCACGCCGTAGCGCACGGGTCACCGTGTTCGTGTTCACGGCGTCCAACACCCGCGTATAATCCGACGGATCGACTAACACCAGGACGTCCTCGTGGTTTTTCGCCGCAGAGCGGAGCATTGACGGTCCACCGATATCGATATTTTCAATTGCATCGTCGAAGTGGCAATTGGGCCTGGCAATCGTCGCCTCGAACGGATACAGGTTTACCACGACCACATCGATCGGACCGATGCCGTGTTGCGTCATTTGCTCGACATGCGCCGGCACAGACCGGCGGCCCAAGAGTCCGCCATGAATCTTCGGATGCAGCGTCTTGACCCGACCGTCGAGAATTTCCGGCGAACCGGTATAGGCCGCCACGTCCGTCACTTTTACACCCGCTTCGCGCAAGGCCTTGGCAGTCCCGCCGGTGGAGAGAATTTCCGCGCCGAGCGCTTCTAAGCCCTTTGCGATATCGACGACCCCGGTCTTATCCGAAACACTAATCAATGCCCGCTTAGTGCCAGCCATATGGATGCTCCTTGATTCTGAGGATCGTGAAAACAGACGTATTTCACTTGCGAAAGGTGGGCGCAGAATAACAAATGGTCCCCCCAAGTTCAAGGCGGAGAGCAGCCTGTGCTGGATGGGCACAACGCCGTCGCATAGAGGGCGTCCCCGGTGTAGTTCCATCGTCCGGATCAATCGCAGGGGGTTGTTTTTTTCACCTCACGCGCTAGAATGCAGGGTAATATTAGCATCGGTTTGTTCACCCACCACACCTATCACAGGGAGGAAGAGAATCGTGAGCTTGCGGACTATTCTCTCGCTCATCGTTGCACTGGCTGTCTCCAGTATCGTCGGCGAAGTCTGGGCTTATGATGCAAGTCCTAATTCCAGCAGCACCGACCCATGCACCCAAGTCAACTTTTCCGGGTACACACCGGCACCGTTCTCACAGGACAAAAACAATACGACAGTGCCTCCCAAGTCGGAATTCTCATTTCTCGCCTCCAAGGCAACCGCCTCACAAAGCATTACCGTCATGATCAAGGAACAAAAGGTTCCGGTCACGGTCACCATGGTCAGTAACGGGTATCTGGTGAAAGGCAAACTCCCCGACACCGTCAAAGGCTCATACATACGAGTTGAGATTTTCGCCAAAGGTCCCAATGAATGTGATCGTGCCGATGGGTGGTTACTTAAAGTCGCGAATTAACCCTGCGTATCAGCCAGGTAGGCCGGCGCTTGCCTGGCTGAAGTCGGTGGTGTGACTTGTCGTTTGTATCAGGGCATGACCCGGCCTGATTGTGATGTGGCTGCATGAGCCGCCACGTCCAGCCCTCGGCTTCCATTTCCGGCCCCCCGGTCTCCCGCTGGTTTGGATTCTTCCCTGAGTTCAAGGCAGACAGTCTTGGCTATCTGCTGCGCTGCCGCCAGTACGGCGATGTGGCCAAACTTCCCATGGGGACATTTGCCGCCCTTCTCCTGCGCGAACGCGATCCTGCAATGTATCTGCTGAACAATCCGGCCGATATCAGGCATGTGCTGGTGGTCAACCAAGACAATTTCACCAAAGCCCCGGTTCCACCGGTGGAATCTCGCGTGTTTGGGCAGGGTGTGTTGCATACAGAGGGGACGGTCCACCATCGACAGCGGCGGGTCTTCCTGCCGTTTTTCCATGGCGATCATGTCTCGTCATACGCCGGCCTCATCGCGGACACGACTGCCGGTGTGACTGCCTCCTGGTCGGAAGGTATGACAATCGACATCGGACACGCAATGACAACCATCACGCTCTCCGTCATTTGGCGTCTCCTCTTCGGACAGGATATTGGGACCGAAGCCCGGACGGTCACACAGGCCATTACGACAGGTCAGCAACTCATCAAACTACAGTATGATTCGCTATTCGCTCGTATGATGCCGCTGTGGATTCCCACCAAGTTGCATCGAGAATTTTCCCATGGGCATCGTCGCCTGGAATCGATACTGCGCCAGCTCATCCGGGACCGGCGTTCGAGACCGACACAGAGTCCGGATGTCCTCTCCCTGTTGCTCGCTGCGACCGATGCGACCGGGCAACCGCTGAGCGAAGAAGAAATCCGTGATCAACTCGTCACCTTTCTCCTGGCCGGCCACGAAACCACCGCCAATGCACTGACATGGGCCTGGTTTCTCCTGGCTGAGTCCAAGACCGTGCGCGCGCACCTGGCCCAGGAGCTCGAAACGGTCTTGAACGGCCGGCTTCCGACGGCGGCCGACGTGCCTCGCTTGCGGTATACCAAGATGATCTGGGAAGAAACGCTGCGCCTCTATCCGCCAGCCTGGCTCCTGCATACCCGTGTGAGCCGATCCGACGACACGCTGCCGTCAGGAGCACACCTACCGGCTGGCGCCAGAATCTTCATCAGCCCGTGGAGTATGCACCGACATCCACAGTGGTTTCCTGATGCCGATCGATTTGATCCGGAACGTTTCGCGCCGGAAGCCCAAGCACAGCGGCCGGCGTTCAGTTATTTGCCGTTTGGCGGAGGAGGCCGCCGCTGCCTTGGAGAATCGTTTGCCGAATTGGAGGGGATCCTGGTCATGGCCACAGTGGCGTCGCGGGTACGCTTCCGATTGGTGGACGGACAGACTATCTCCCCCGATCCACTGATGACGTTGCGGCCGCACATGCCGATCCGCATGACGGTCTCCCGCATCGACAGACAGGAGCCCTATTCGTCCCTTGTCTGATTCACCCGGCAATCCCCTTGTCTTTTCCGTCCTTCTCCCGTATGTACGGAGCACGGATGTCAGGTCGTATGTTCCGGCTCACATAAGCAAGGAGCGCGTTTGATGAAAATGCTGATGATCGTGTTTCGCGAGTCGATCGCGGAACAGATCCATGCGCTGATGAAAGAATACGAGGTGACGGCATTTACTGAACTACACAATGTTTCAGGTAGAGGGGAAACAGGCCCAACCCTTCATTTTTCCCTGTCAGCAGGCGCCAACCGGTTGATCCTTGCCGCGATACCT
>JAYWIP010000010.1:0-7642 GCA_039794465.1 Nitrospira sp. | reverse complement strand
CATTTTCCAGCTGGTCCGCGATCTTGTCCATGGAGAACTTCTCGGAACGTCCGGTAAGCGAGCGCCGGGCGGTCTTCCAAGCAATCCGGGTGACGTGCGGCGACGAAGCGGTCCCTTATTGGGAACGCCTCCTGACCGAATGGTCGTGGACGAATCGAAAAAAGAAAGAGGAGCTGGCCGTATTGGCCGCGGAATCTCTCGGCAAACTGGCAACTCCAGCCGCCTTGTCCGCGCTCGAATTGGGGAGCAAGAAAGGCGGCGCCGCCGTCCGCCAAGCCTGTGTCCATGCCCTTTCGCAAATCCAGAGACAGCAGCAGAGCAAGAGCCCCGCTGACGTGCCACACGACTAAGGAGTGTCGATCGTGAGCGATTCCCGTTCAGTCCACGCGCCGACCAGTGAAGACCATACACAACCGATCCTGACACATGAAAAATCGCTGTCCCAAAAAATAGGGCACGGTTCCGAGGCCGGCGATATTCTGGACCAGCAGCTTGTGGTGTTGGGCTTCCAGCTCATCACCCAGCTGAATACGCTGATCAAGACTTCCAAAATCCACGGGCGCACCAACGCAGCCCTCGACAAGCCGGTTGACACCATGCTCACGCTCGTTCAGACGCTGGCGCACGACCGGCCGGCCACCTTGCGTCTGCAAAACGATTTTTTGTTTCTGTGGGACAGCCATCTCAAGGTGAGCCCGCAGCAGATGCTGGTGGTCTCCAGCGTCATCGAGGCGATGACTAAGTGGAAAATAGGCGGCTTGACGTTCACTTCATCGGTTTCATCCAGAGACCTTCGTGAGTTTGCCCATCTTTTTGTCAGCCTCGACCCCGTCACCAAGTCGATCGCGGACTTCCGGCAGGAACTTGAAACGTTGGGTGTCACCAGCATCGAGCTCGAGGATCCTCGTGTGCTCGCCCTCAAACCGGACACGATAGGATCGGACATGAAAGCCCAGCACAGAGCGCGGCCACGAAGCGCCTACGAGCAGGTGTCCACCGCGGCTAGCTCCCTGACGCAATCGGTACGAGACGGCGGCACGATCAGTTTCAAGCACGCTAAACGCGCCATTCAGAATATCGTCGATCTCATGATGCAAGACGAGCCCGCCATGTTGGGCTTCACCACGCTGCGCTGCCATGACCAATATACGCAGAAACATTCCGTCAATGTCGCGCTCCTCTCGATCGCCCTCGCGAACCGAGCGGGCTATCCCAAAGTAGAATTGGCCGATCTCGGTTTGGCGGCGCTCTTTCATGACATGGGGAAGTCAGCCATCCCGCTTGATGTGCTCAACAAGCCCGGAGAATTTACGGAAGAGGAGTGGGCAGCGATGCGCAGCCATCCGACAGAGGGAGTCTTAAGTCTCGCCCTGTTACGCGGCATTACCAATTTGCCGGCACGCATGGCCGCGGCCTCCTTCGAACACCATATGAATCTGGACTATTCGGGCTACCCGAAGTTGAAAACGCCGTGGAAGCTTTCGCTGACCGGGCGTGTTCTCATGATCGCGGACTGCTACGACGCCATGACCTCTTCCCGCGTCTATCGCCGTGAACCGATGGCTCCGGCCAAAGTGTTGAACATGATGTTTCAGAAATCCGGGCAGAGCTTCGACCCCACGCTCCTCAAACTCTTTGTAACCTGTGTCGGCATCATCCCGATCGGTACCCTGGCGGAACTCACCACCGGTGAAATCGCGGTTGTCCTTAGGCCGGCACCCGACAAGGCGAACAGCGAACGTCCTTTGGTGAGGGTAATCGCCGACGCGAACAGCCAGCCGGTCGACAACGGCCAGGAATTGGATCTTACCGAGAAGGATGACACCGGAGGCTACCGCCACAGTATCGTCCGGCTTATCGACAATGCCGAACATCGGTTCGATACGAGCCGGTACTTCTCGTAACAGGCTCTTCCCTGATCCCTCACAATCGAACCATCCGCTCGTGTCGCTTGACAGTCCAAAACCAGATCCTCGACAATGTCCGCATGCCGGATCACATCGTCATCGAGCGGTTGGAATTCCGAGGGCGTTGCGGAGTGACTCCGGAGGAACGGGCCAAGCCCCAGTCTCTGGCCCTCGACCTTGAATTGCAATGCGACCTGGGGCCGGCCGGATTTTCCGACAATCTGTCCCACACCGTCGATTATGGCGCAGTCGCTGCGCGGGTAGTCCAGGTCGCCTCGACCCAAGAAGCCTGTCTCCTCGAAGCCATG
Source organism: Nitrospira sp. (assembly GCA_039794465.1). Taxonomy (GTDB): domain Bacteria; phylum Nitrospirota; class Nitrospiria; order Nitrospirales; family Nitrospiraceae; genus Nitrospira_D. The sequence goes on along the minus strand of JAYWIP010000010.1, from coordinate 5,427 downwards.
GCCGAACGGGTTCTGACAGTGCTCTTCGACGAATTTCCGGTTGAGCGCGTCACACTCTGGATACGAAAACTCCACCCGCCGATCACCTCCATCACCACCTCCGTCGGAGTTACGATCAACCGGACACGACTCGCCCATGAGGTCAGGCAGGCAGCTGCTCCTCCGGCGAGATTGCTTGTCCAGCAGCTTCACCGGATTCCCAAGGGCAAGGCCCTCGACATCGCAGCCGGGCGTGGCCGCCATTCACTGTTTCTGGCCTCGCACGGTTTTCAGGTCGACGCCGTCGATCGCGACGAGAGCGCGCTGGCGCATCTCTTCACATCGGCGCAGCACCATGCGCCCACGGCCGTCACAACGAAAGTCTTGGACCTTGAACAGCCTGTGCCGTATGGGCCAGACCTCGGGAAAGAGGTCTATGACGTGATCCTTGTCTTCTTCTATCTGTATCGCCCGCTGTTCCCCGCAATCGTGGGAGCGCTGAAGCCCGGCGGGGTCTTGGTGTATGAAACGTTCACCATCGACAATCATCTTTATCACCATCACCCGAAGCGCCGAGAATTTTGCCTGTCTCCCAATGAGTTGCTGCGGCTGACCTCGCCTCTCCACGTGCTGCACTACGACGAAGGAGCGCATGTGGACGGAGACGGCGCTGACCGTATCTATACGTCACAACTCCTGGCACACAAACCGCTGCCCGCAGGTGCAGCCGCATGAACCACCTGGATTTTCATCTACACACCACCCATTCCGACGGAAGCTGCACACCGGCCGAAGTCATCGCGCTGGCCGCCAACGCGGGCGTAACGGCCCTGGCCATTACTGATCATGACATTACAACGGGCATAGCCGAAGCTACCGCAGCAGGGAAGGCCCTGGGGATTGAGATCATTCCAGGAATCGAAATCAGTTCTCTCCTGGGCGGCTCTGAATTACACATGCTCGGCTACTTCCTTGATCACCAAGACGCCCGGCTGAACGAACGGCTCACGCGCCTCCGGGAAAGCCGGCATCGCCGCAATCCCAAAATCATCGAACGTTTGCAGGCGGCTGGCATCGACATCACCTATGATGAAGTCCGCGCCCTTGCGGGGACTGATGCCGTCGGCCGGCCACACATTGCGCGCGTCTTGATGGGAAAAGGTGTTGTGTCTTCCGCGAAAGAAGCGTTCGACCAATGGCTGGCAGACGGCCGGCCGGCTTATGTTCCGCGCGAACTGCCGACACCGGCGGAAGCCATCCACTGGATCAAAGAAGCAAAGGGACTGGCGGTCCTTGCCCACCCGACTTGGGTGAAGACCACGGAGGGCACTCTGGCGGACCTGGTCCGAGCACTGAAAGCCGACGGACTCGACGGGGTGGAGGTTCACTACAGCACCCACACCGCACGGCAAACACGCGACTACTTGGCCCTGGCCAAGCAACATGGCTTGCTGGTGACCGGGGGAAGCGACTTTCACGGCGTAACAAAGCCCGACATCGAGGTGGGAATTGGCAAAGGCTCGCTCCATGTTCCGGACTCACTGCTCGACAAAATGAAGAACGCTGCGGCACGGCAATAGCCGCCGTTCTTGCATCTTTCCAGCTATTCATTGACTCCCTTTCCTTATCCGCTAGACTTTCACCAGTCTTCAACGTCAGACCTCTATGACGACGACATCTCATTGGACGCTCCAATACGCCATCCTCGTCCTCGTAGCCCTCTTCGCGGGTCCCGTATTGAGCAAGCTACAGGCGGTGGAGTCGCTTCCCCTCGCGGTCTTCGGCTTGAACGCGTCGCAGACCGTCCGTCTGGTTGTCGAAGCAATCGGGTTGGGCCTCCTCTGCTTATTCTCGATCCGCACCTCCCTGCAGATGCCCGATACAGGACGCGGGTGTTCATTCATCCGTCGGCTTATCCTACCAGTCACCGGCCTGTTCACGCTGGTCGCGATGGATAAGACACTCCAGGCTGTCGGACTTTCCCTCATCGATCGAGTCGGATCACAGCAGTACGCCATCGCTTACACCGCCGCTCTCATCCTGACGGCCCTGTGGACGACGGTTGCATGGTTCTTGAATCGAGACTCGCTTGAGCGTTTTTTCTCGAGCCCGGTACCAAATGTGAATCACTCGGCTTCAGCAGCGGTTCACGAAGACACCGGCGAGACGGAGTCCGACGCCAGTCGCGATGACACAGACACGGTCACCGCCGTTCCCAAGGCAAACGGAGACCAGCCGAGCACCCTGGGGCGATATAGAGTGCTCAAGGAATTGGGACGTGGAGCGATGGGGGTGGTGTATTTAGGAAAAGACCCGACGATTCAACGATTTGTTGCCATCAAGACGATGCGACTCAATGAATTCGAGGACGCAGACAAGCTACAGGAAATACGAACCAGATTCTTTCGCGAAGCTGAATCGACCGGCCGGCTGTCCCATCCCAATATCGTCACCATTTATGATGCCGGAGAAGAAGACGATCTCGGCTATATCGCGATGGAGATGTTGCAAGGGACAACCCTGAAAGCTTGGACGCGCCCGTCAACCCTTCTTCCTGTCGAAACGGCACTCCCCATCCTCGCGACCGTCGCCGATGCCCTGGACTATGCCCACCAGCAAGGCGTCGTGCATCGCGACATCAAGCCGGCCAACATCATGCTGACGAACAGTCGGGTTGTGAAGGTCATGGACTTCGGCATCGCCACACTGGCGTCTTCGTCGCGGACCAAATCCGAGATGGTAATGGGCACACCCACTTACATGTCGCCGGAGCAGATCGCTGGGAAGAAAGTGGACGGACGCTCCGATATTTATTCCCTTGGGGTCGTCATGTTCGAACTATTGACGGGCCATCCACCCTTCTCAGCAGCCAATGTCTCCGCGTTGTTGTATGCCGTGGCCCATACGCCGCCTCTCAAGTTGTCCGCACTCCGCTCAGACCTGCCCCCTGCCGCCCAAACCATCCTGGACTGCGCGCTGCAGAAAGACCCGGTGCACCGGTACCGGCGTGCCAGCGAATTCGCCCAAGAACTCCGTAGTTGTCTTGAGAAACTGGCCGCTTGAGGCAGGCTAATTCCGTAACTGGATCCGGCCCTTGGGAAGACTCTGGTAGCACCCAAGCGACAGCTCCTGCTCACGCATTTGCAAGCAGGCGAGCAGGCTCCCGTCCTCTGCATCGACTCCCCGGCAGACCCGTTTCACATCCTCGGCACAGCTGACCTTGTAGGCCTCGCCTTCTTTCCACCGCACCATCCGTTTCTGCGCAATGGCTTGGCACGGAGCAGACAATTTGCTCATTCGCCGCTCCAGGCACTGGTGTCGCTCTTCCTGCGTCAACGTGTCAGGACAGGCTTCCTGCACTTCCGCAGCGCATTTCACCTCGGCAACTTGTCCAACACGCATCGTCCTTGACACGACATCGCCGCCAGCCGTTTTCGAATCCGTCACTCTTGCCATGCCTTTCCCTTCTCCGTCCGACCGGCTGGGTGTATGGATTGGGTGTGCCGGAACGCCTGGGATTGTCAGATCCAGTTCAGGCACCGCCGGTAGGGCGGGAACGCGCGGTTGGGTCGATCGCAATTCGTCCCAGGATGGCAAATTCGCCCAGACGACACTCCAGACCAGCCCCAGCCCAACGACCGATGCCAGCATGGCGAGCGATTTCCCGGAGGACGCCTGTTCTCGTGGCTTGTTCATCTCCGCCGAGAATAAAACAAGGCGGCACGAAAATCACTGAATCGCGCATTTTGCGCAGGCGTGTGACGGGTCTCCTTCCACTCATGTTGCCGATGGAGGAGACCGGAAGGAGTAAGCACTCAGGCTAGTTGTCGGGTGTTTCGACGATATGATTCTCGAACCTGGTACACCCTTCGGCCAGCAATCGGTTGGTCAACATCTCACCGGGCCATTCGATCGGCAGATCGGCCGTAAAAACCCAGACGTCGGGTGAGGTCCAGGCTGGCCCATGTTCATCCGGCAATTCAGGATCAAACAGGTCGGTCCATACCGGCATATACACCCCATTGCCGCATTGCGTGTGCAGATGGACTACGGTGCGGGAGCGCACGAGCGGATCCAACTCTCTCCAGACGGCGGCGGTTTCATCGGCCAAGTGATGCAATCGCACCGCATTCTGCGCATCGAACATCGCGTAGGCGGCATAGACCGGCGCTTCGATCATATGCGGAGCGACCGCTAACTCCGGGCACTGCTCCACCAGCCCTTCAAGCATGGCGCGCCGATGGCGGTCTTCCCACGATTCAGGCAAACCGGGATCCGGCGCGCCAATCAATTCGAACAATAGGAACGCCGTATTTTCAACCGGCGGCAGCACACGCGCCGCCACCGCCTGCACGCGGCGGGAATCGGCGACCGTGGCGATGTGGTCGTGGAGCGCCTGCAGCGTAAGAATCTCCAACGTGGCATCGGTGAGCAGACGGGGCTCCACACGAACGACGGTTCCCACTGGCAACCGTAGGTGGCGGTGCAGCAGATCAGCCGTCGCAATCGGATCGATTTTCAATTTGAGAGGCGCCGTGAGATTGGCTTGCAGGGGAAGCGCGAGAGCCCCCATCACCGCATAGGACGGTTTGTCATCATCCGAACCGCCCATGAGCAGCGTACAACTGGCCTCGGCGACAAGGTCGAACAGCCACTCCGCCATCTCCTCATCGAGCGCGGCCAGCACCGTCAATAAATCGTGCTCGCGCCCTTGTTCGAGAAAGGCCTGGAGCGTATCGATGGCATCGTCGGTGTCGCCATGATCATGGCGGCGGGCGTTGATGAGGTGAATGAGATCGCGCGTGAGGGGATCAGGACGAGACCAGGCTAACATCGGCACTCCCTATCGTTCAAAAAGACCGATTTCACTCATGTTGCTTGCCAGCCTCGAGTAGTACCCATGTTGACAAAATTCATCCCCTCGCGCAAGCACCGGAATGGTTCCTGCCACAGCCCACACGCCGATGTGCCGAGCCTATTCTCCGATGACTTTTACCAAGACACGCTTGCGCCGGCGTCCGTCGAATTCGCCGTAGAAGATCTGTTCCCAGGGACCGAAATCCAGTTTGCCGTCGGTGATTGCAATGACGACTTCACGTCCCATCACTTGCCGTTTCACATGCGCGTCCCCGTTATCCTCACCCGACTCGTTGTGCCGGTACCGGGCTTCATGCGGGGCAAGACGTTCGAGGAAGTCATCATAATCGCGCAGCAGTCCCTGTTCATCATCGTTGATATACACGCTGGCGGTAATGTGCATCGCGTTGACAAGCACCAGCCCCTCGCGCACCCCGCTCTTCCGTACAATGGTGTCGACCTGTGGCGTGATGTTGAGGTACGCCCGCCTGGTCTTCGTTTCGAGCCACAGTTCTTCTCGATAGGACTTCATACAGAATCCGCGCGGGCTGAATTGTGCCCACCGGATCATGAAAGATTCAAGAGGAAGTT
>JAYWIP010000009.1:0-9229 GCA_039794465.1 Nitrospira sp. | reverse complement strand
GATAGATGATGACCACGATTTGGCAGACCTCTTGCGCGCCCTCTTACGGCTGGAATTCGACGAAGTCGGAACTGATGAATGGACGCCGCCCTACTCAGGCGGGACACCGAAAACCACCCTGTTGCTCAATAGGGAACGGATCGCCATCGTGGCAAAAAAGACTCGCCCCGGCCTTACCGACAAGGACATTGCCGAGCAAGTGACGGCGGACACAGGCTTCTATTTAGCCCATAAAAAATGCACCACCCTCTTTTGCTTTATCTACGATCCTGAAGGCCGCATTGGCAGTCCGAAGCGTCTCGAAACGGACTTAACCAACGTCAGCGAACGATACACAGTCGAAGTCCTCGTCGCACCAAAGTGAGCCCTATGCAAAAACCCAAACTCAGACAGGTACCTCCATCAAAAACTCCCCCGACATCGAAGGCCAAAGCCCCGTTGACAGTGGCCCCGCGTGTTGGCTATAGTGCGTCCACAACGGCTCCGGTAGAGATTGCCTATCAGATCCATTTACCCGAGCCAGGAGTCACCCCGATGTTGGATCGGGCTTATATCCTGATCAACGTACAACCGGGGCAGACATCAGCTGTAGTGAAAGCGCTGTCCAACATCAAGGAGATTCTGACGATCGATCCTTGCTGGGGGAAGCCGGACATCATCACAGTCGTGGAAGTGTCGGATCAGGACGCACTGACGCAACTGGTTCTGAGCCGCATCCACAGCATTGAAGGTGTCACACAGACGGATACCCACTTGGTCTACAAGTTAGCGGAGAGTCCAACAAGATGATCACACGGAGGTGCACGATGATGCGACGGACCGGTTGGGCCCTAGTCACCGCAGTGTTCCTCGTAGGATTGGGCAGCGCGGCACAGGCCGTCGAACCCGATGTCGTTCAAGTTCAGCTCGCAGCCCCCGTAGAGAAAGTCAAAGCGGCCGTCACGGAGGTGTTGACCAGCTCCGGCTACACACAGGTCGTATGGAAAAATGATTCAACGGTGACAACCAACTATCGGGATGAGACCGAGGGTATTCAATACCTGTATGATTGTTGCTGGGGTGTGATCAAGAATCGCGTCGAAGCCACCGTAATCCCGAGTGGAGATCAGAAAACTGACCTTCGACTACAGGTAATGGCGGAAGGCAAGCGCACCATATGGGAAGGCTTCATGCCTGTTCAAACCCCGGTTCCGGAAAGCGCGAACAACCAACTGCGCCTGATCAAGAACAAGCTGAACATCGTGTCGCACCCCTACACAACACAGTCATTTTTTTCAATGAAGTAACGTTCTCCGCGGTTATCTGCAACGGCCGCGGCCACGAGGCCGCGGCCGTTGCTGTTTCAGGCTTCGCCGCTTTTTCCTGCCTCTTTTTCAGCCCCTTCAGCTTCCTCGCCAATATCCAAGCCGAACCGCTCTGCCATTCGATAGAGCGTACGCCTGTCGATTCCTAGAATTTTTGCCGCCTTGACTTTGTTTCCCTTGGTTTCCTTGAGCACCAGAATCAAGTGCCGCTTCTCAACTTCCTCGAGCGTCAAGGTCGCATCATTGGCCGGATCGCCCTGAGCGGATTTCCCCTCTGCGCCATCGATCGACTCTTGCCGGATGACATCCGGCAGATCGTCCGGCGTCAACAGGGGCCCATGGCTCAGCGAGACTGCCCGTTCGATCACGTTCTCCAGTTCTCGCACATTGCCGGGCCACTGATACTGAATCAACAACTCCATCGTCTTGGGTAACACCCCGTGCACCCCATGCGACGATCCTGCCCTGTATTTCTCAAAGAAGTGATGGACGAGCATGGGAATATCTTCCCGCCGATCCACCAAGGACGGAAGAGTAATCGGCACGACATTCAATCGATAAAACAGGTCGTCACGAAACTTCCCTTCCTTGACGAGCTGCTCCAGATCGCGATTGGTCGCGGCAATGATCCGTACATCAACCTTCACGGAACCGGTCCCTCCGACACGGCGCACCTCCTGATCCTGCATCACCCGCAGGAGTTTCACTTGCAGCGCCGGGCCAAGTTCTCCGATTTCGTCGAGAAACAGGGTGCCCCCATTGGCGGCTTCAAAGAGACCGGCTTTGGTGCCGACCGCTCCGGTGAACGCCCCCTTTTCATAGCCGAACATTTCCGATTCCAGCAAGGTGTCCGGTAAGGCGCCGCAATTCACCGGCACAAACGCTTTCTCCCTGCGAGGCCCGTTCGCATGAATTGCCCGGGCAATGAGTTCCTTGCCGGTACCGCTTTCTCCTTGGAGCAGGACCGTGCTCCGGCTCTCCGCCACCCGGGCGACCATCTTATACACGTCCAGCATGGCGGTACTGCTTCCCACCAGTGGAGACCAATCACTCTTCGTCTTCAACTCTTGACGGAACCGGGCATTTTCTCGAAGAAGCCGGCAATGGTCGAGACTCCGCTTGACCACCAATTTGATCTCTTCCCGCTTAAACGGCTTCGCCAGATAGTCGTAGGCGCCTTGCTTGATGGCCTCGATCGCGCCTTGCAGCGATCCAAACGCCGTCAGCACCACGACTGCGGTATTCGGGCTCATCCGTTTGAATTCGCGCAACACCGTGAGGCCGTCGACAGCGCCCATGCGGATATCGGTCAAGACCACGTCCACATGCCCTGCACGCCCGCGGGCGATGACCTCCTCACCGCTGGCGAAGGCCTCGACGGCATAGCCCTCTTTCTTCAAGGCATCGGCCAAGAGGTCACGGGCCACCGCATCATCGTCAGCGACGAGAACGGTCGCAGGGTGCATTAGGCTCTCTCCTCTGCATATACAGGCTCGGTCTGGAGTCCGGGTAAGACTATGGTCACGGTCGTGCCGCGCCCGATTTCACTGCTGAGCACCAGGCTTCCTCCGTGCGCCACAACGGTTTCGCGGCTCAAGAATAGCCCCAGCCCGGTTCCCTTGCCAACCGCCTTTGTGGTGAAAAACGGTTCGAATACTTTTTCCGCGTCGGGCTCCGGAATCCCGCATCCCGTATCTTGCACCAGAATCATGACGACGAAAGGCGACATCGCATCGGCCACACGGCGGCCCCGTTCAAGTTCATCGGACGAGGCCACGCGCGCCTCCGCGGAAATCTTGACCGCTCCATGGGAAGGAGTGGCCGCTAACGCGTTGGCCAGCACGTTCACCAACACTTGGTGCATCTTCTCCGCGTCCGCCCAGATGCGCGGAAGCCGTGCCGGAAGCTCTATCGTAAAGGAAATTTCTTTGGCATGGAAGGCCGGTTCCATGAGCACGGCCGCAGGGCTGATGACGTCCTCGACAGACAACCAGCTCGGCTGAGGCTGACGCGGTCGCGTGGACGACAGCAAGTCCTGAATAATCCGCACCACCCGCGTCAGTTGTTCATCGATCACCGTCACCTGTTTTCGCATCTCAGGCGTTAGCGTCGGCTCTTCCGCCAGGGCCTGCACATGCCAGGCAATCGAGTGCAGCGGCGTGCCCACTTCATGCGCCACGGACGCCACAAGTTGTCCCACCGCCGCCAACCGTTCTGATCGATTCAACTGATCCTTCGCCTCCACGAGCTGCGCGTTTGCCTTCAGCAGATTTTCCGTCTCGCGCGCCAGCGCCGCCCGCGCATCTTCTTCACGAGCCTTCCGCTCCTCCCAACTCATGCCGAGATACGCCACCAGCAATAACACCCCGGCCACGACACTGCGATTGATGACCGCCGCCTGGAACCGGCCCGGTTTGGTCGGCTGTAATAAGCCCGAATAGGTGGCCACCACGCAGGCCAGCACGGTCACCAGCATCAGTGTCCGGCTGCGCAGCGTTGCGACGAGCAGAATCGGCAACACATAGCCATACGCGCCGACCACATTCGCGGGGGCGAATTCTTCGATGATGAAGATGATCAGGAAGCAGGCGGCCGCAACGGACAGGACAAGATGGTTACGCTGCGTCATGGCCGATTGAGGATGGCACCGGAATGATCACGTGCAAACGGCATGTTCTTACACAAAGGACCGCCAAAAACGCAACTCGTCCGCAAGCTGTTTGAACCGGTCATCGCGGATCAGTTCCTCCACCGTCGGCAGTAGTTTTCTACGCCAGTTGGGATGCTGGTCGACCGTTCCCGGGACATTCGTCTGCGCCCGCGCCCCGATCACATCCTCGACATTGGCCAACACCAACCAGGCAGGGGTACGGGCCAGATAGACATGAATCGCGCGAGCCAACTCCCAGGTCATCGCCGGACCATCGGCCGCATCGTCCGGCAGACCGGGTGGCCAAAGCCCCTCAGAACGTAATGCCGCCATGATTGCCGCTCTTTCTCGTTGCCGCTCCGCCAATGCCGACCTCTTGGCCTCCTCCGAAGAAAAGAAACCCAGTTCGGCGCGCGTCTCAATATCGGCACCGTCCCAATACCCGCTGAGCGTCGGCAGATCGTGAGTCGCGGCAACGGCAAGCGATTGCGACGGATAGGCCCCCGGAGGCTTCCACCCTCCCTCCCACGTCCGTTCAAAATAAAACACGCGGTACGACAGGACCCCGGCCGTTCCGAGTCTCTCACGCACCCAGTCAGGGACGGTGCCCAAATCCTCCCCGATGACCAGCACCTTGGCCCGCATACTTTCCAAGGCGAGTATCGCCAGCAAATCCTCGGCCGGATAGTGCACATAGGTGCCTTTCGACGCAGGCAGGCCGCGTGGAATCCAGAACAGCCGAAACAACGCCATCACATGGTCGAGTCGAATGGCTCCGCCATAGCGAAAATTGCGACGCAACAATTCAATGAGATACTCATACCCGCTGGCGCGCAGCCGTAGCGGATCGGCTGGGGAGAATCCCCAATTCTGGCCGTCAGGAGCAAAGGCATCGGGCGGAGCGCCACAATCGGCCTTCATCGCGAGCACCGGTTGAAAGCGCCACCCATCAGCCCCGGCACGATCACTGCCCAGGGCAAGATCATAGTAGAGCCCGATCGGCATACCGGCTTGGCCGGCCCTATCGACCAGGGCGCGCAATTGACCATGCGCCAACCACTGGACGTACTGAATCGCGTGGATCTGCCTCGTATGCCGGCGCCTAAACTCAGCCACGGCAGCCGAGGACGGGTCACGATAGGGCTCCGGCCAATCCATCCACACGTCTGGCGACGAGGGCTCACGCTGCTGCTCGTCCTCCAGCACTCGAAACAACGCATAGTGGGTCAGGGGCTCCCCTTCTTGCCGGACGTACTGCTGAAATACGCGCCCGCGCTCGGTCGTCGGGGAACGATCAGGGTCACCACCCTCAAAGTTGTCCCGTGCGAATGCCTGAGCACACAGATCCAGCACCGTGCGCTTCGCCGCAGACACCGTCTCATACTCGACAAATTCGCTCCGTCTGGCGGCGTCAAGTCGCACGCGGAACGTGGCATCGGCCAGGCAAGCACGGACCGTTGGATCTGTACGACATTCCTCAACCTGCTCGACATCGATGTAGAGTTCATTGAGAAACAACCGGCTGGTCGGCGAATAGGGACTGATATGATAGGGAGTCGTATTCTTCAACGCGTGCAAGGGATTCAGCCCGATCACCGAGGCACCCAACTGCGTTCCGGCCCATTCCACCACTGCCGACAGATCTTGAAAGTCGCCCACCCCCCAGTTGCGGTCGCTCCGCAACGAATAGAGCTGCAAGGCGATCCCCCAGAGACGCGTCCCCCGCTCGAACCATTCGGGCACGAAACAGCGTGCGGGGGCCACGATTACGCGAAACCCCGTAGCAAGTTCGACGCTCCCGCCCTTCACCTGGACGTGTGCGCTGTAATACCCGAGCGGCAGCGCGTGCGGAAGGGCGAACTCCATCCGAATGCATCGCCGTCCGGCAACGATGCGGGCTTCTTCGACCTTGAGGCCAGGCCCTTCTTCCTGCTCATGGGATCGCTCGCCGCTCTCGGACACAACCCACCACCGGACCCGAATCACCGACTCCTCATGACTCTCGCACGGCACATGCAGCGACCAGCGGCCGGGCGCTTCCCCCTGACGCAGAATGCGAACCGGATCACAGCCTTGCATCCAAGGGCGATAGTCCCATGCGGTCAGCGCGTCGACCAGTGCAGCGCGGTTTTCGACACGGAAATCCATTGCGGCCAGGATCGCACGACGGGTCTCATCGGTCGTGACATGCAGCGTGCCGGCGATGTCGTGATAGTCCGGGGCAATCCCGGCGCGATCCGCCAGCAGCCGAAGCAACTCGCTCTCAGACATGTCGTACATGAGCGTAAGTGTGAGTGAGGGATGGAGGCAAGTCAAGGGAGAGCGTATTACCGTTCGCGAAGACTTTCCTTCACCGACTTGAGAAGTGGACTGAGCAGATACTCGATCACCCGCCGTTGCCCGGTCTTGATCTCCACCGTCACCGCCATGCCGGGCGCCAGATGAACCGGTTTCCCATCGACGTCGATCGTGCTCCGGTCCATGCTGACCCTGGCCGGATAGACCAATCCCACTTTCTCCACGGGCGCCGCGTCGCCTGAGACAGTCACCACCCGTCCGGGAACCGTCCCATACAGCGTGAACGGGAAGGTTTCAATTTTGACTTCGACCGGCTGTCCCTCTTTCACAAATCCCACGTCTTTGTTTTCTACCTGCGCCTCGACCTCGACAGCCTCTTCCTGCGGCACAAGAATGAGCAGTTGCTGCGCCGGCGTGACCACACCGCCGACCGTATGCACCGCCAATTGCTGGACGACGCCATCAATCGGCGCCGTCAACCGCTGGAAGTCAGCCTTCTGTCCAGCCTTGGCCATCTCCTGCGCCAACGATGCGGCCTTGGTTTCCGTAGCCGAGAGCTCCGCCTGTTTCGACTGCTGAAACTCTGACACGAGGGCACGATGGTTCTGTTCTGCTTCCAAGAGCGCGGCTTGATCTTGGATCAACTTCTTCCGCTGTCCGGCCAGCTCTTGAGTCTTGTTGATGCGCTGCTCTTCGACTTGCAGATAATCCAACCTCGTCACGGCCGTGTGATCCAGCAAACGTCGATAGGTCTCGGCCCGTTCCGTTTCCATCGGAAGCGTGGCTTCCAGGCGGTGCACGTTTTCTTCCGTCTGATCGAGCGCCGCCCTGCGCTGATCGATCAGATGCTGCGCAGCCGCCACCCTGGCCCGGTATTGAACCAACTGCTCGCGCAACAACCGCCGCTGCAGCAAGACATGCTGGTCATCCGCGCCGGCGGGAACCTCGAACGACTCGTGCCCTGCTACCAGTGCCCGCAACCGGGCCGCCTCGACTCTTGCGGCCCGATATTCATTGGCCGCCCGGTCCCGATCGGCCCGATTAAGCGTGGGATCGAGCTCGATCAGCAGCTCGCCTTTCGCAACCGCTTGCCCGTCCTGCACGTGAATCGCGGTAATCACACCGGTTTCATAGGGCTGGAGCGTCTTGGAATAGCCGCTGGCAATGATCTTGCCCTGGGCCGTCGCGACGATATCGATCCATCCGAAGGTGGCCCAGACCGATCCGCTGATGAACAAGGCCAGAATGGTCCAGAGAATCGCGCGGCCGATCGGCGATGGGGGTGTTTCTTGAATTTCCAACACGGCTGGCAGAAATTCTGTTGCGCGACCGCCGGCGACCGCCCCGAGCGGACGACTGGATTCCTCCTGCCAGGCTGCCTTCCAGACCGTCCAATGCCGCCCCAACATCGTCATGCGTCAACCGTCATTCGTCAAAGCTCACTCGCGTGTATGTCAACCGTCTGCCCCTCACGCGCGTGTTTCACGCCTGTTCCTTCACTGCCGTAAGGCCGTTCTGGTATCTCTGCAACCTCGCATAGAACCCGTTGATCCGTAACAACTCCTCATGCGACCCTTCCTCGACAATCTCACCCTTCTCCACCACATATATGCGATGGGTCGGCCGCACGGCGCTCAGCCGATGCGCAATAATGAAGACCGTGCGGCCTTTACAGATTTGCGCCATATTCTGCTGGATGATGGCTTCTGACTCGTAATCCAGCGCGCTCGTGGCTTCGTCGAAAATCAGAATCCGTGGATTGGCCACCAAGGCCCTGGCAATGGCGATCCGCTGCCGCTGCCCGCCGGACAGAGTGCACCCGTGTTCCCCGACCAACGTATCGTAGCCGTCCGGCAATTCGAGAATGAAGTCATGGGCGCCGGCCAGTTTCGCCGCCTGGATCACCCGGTCCATGGATACACCGCGGTCGCTCAAGGCGATGTTGTCGCGTACAGATTGATGAAAGAGAAAGTTCTCTTGTAAAACGACGCCGACCTGCCGGCGCAACCAGGAGGGATCAACTTGCGCCAGATCGACGCCATCAATCACGATGCGTCCTCGTTCGGGCACATAGAGCCGTTGAATCAGTTTGGCGATCGTGCTCTTGCCGGACCCGGACCGTCCAACCAGGCCGATCATCTTCCCAGGCGGTACGGCGAACGACAGTTTGCGCAGCACTTCCGGTCCATCAGGCCGGTAGCGGAAGGTGACGTGATCAAACACCACGTGCCCGGCCACCTGGGGCAACGTCGTGCGACCGGGATTATACGCCGGCTCCGGTTGCGTATTGAGCACATCGCCTAGTCGCTGCACGGAGATGCCGACTTGCTGCAACTCCTGCCAGAGATTCACGAGCCGCAGCAGCGGCCCCGTTACTTGCGCCGAAATCATAGTGAACGCGATCAATTGCCCGATACTCAGCTCCCCATCAATCACACGATAGGCCCCTACCCACAGGACCGCCACCGTCGTGATCTTCTGCACACCGGTCGCCACCTGACCGGCCACGGTGATCAGGTTCGTTGCACGGAAACTGGCCTTTACATATCCGGCCAGCTGCTCTTCCCACTTGCGCAAGAGCGGCGGTTCCACGGCCATGGCCTTGACCGTTTGAATGCCGTTGATGGCTTCGACCAGGAACGCCTGGTTATCCGCCCCACGATTGAACTTTTCGTGGAGCCTCGCGCGAATCGCCGGCGTGATCGCCACCGAGAGCAGTGCGTAAACCGGCAGCGAGGCCATGACCACCAGGGTCAGCATCGGACTGTAGAACCACATGACCACCAGAAACACGAGCGTGAAGAAGACGTCCAGCACCACCGTGATGGAATGGCTCGTGAGGAACTGGCGGATGTGCTCCACCTCACGCACCCGGGCCACCGTATCGCCGACACGTCGCGCTTCAAAATACGAGAGCGGCAACGCCAGGATGTGCCGAAAGAGTTGTGCGCCTAATCCGACATCGATCCGGTTCGTC
>JAYWIP010000008.1:0-5795 GCA_039794465.1 Nitrospira sp. | reverse complement strand
TCGAAGACGACGCCCGGCTTGCCCTTCACCTTGCCGGATCGAAAGTAGGAATGGCCCTTGGGCGGGTCATAGATAGTGTTGACCTCGTCGCAATCGATCGCATAGACGTTCTTGGGGGTGCGGTCCATGTCCTCAGGGCCGGAATGTCCCAGACGGCGAGAGGCTTCGGCATTTTTTACATTTGCCACCTTGCTGGCACGCAACGCCAGATCGTCTGACGCATAGTAAACAATCACGTTCCGCGAGGCATGGCTGATCAGTTCCCCCTCCTCCCCCTTGTGCAACGATTCGTTCAGAATGTCGGCGGCTACCAGAAAGGTATTCCTGAACAGCAGCGGCAAGCCGCCCGGCTGATCGTACTTGCGCCAGTTGCTCAAGGTTTGCCGCAGGACGCGGTTGCCCATCGAGTGCGCCAGAAGGTTGATGCGCTTGAGGCAGGGATCGTCGTCCGGGTTGCACACCTGGGAATTCCGCCATTCCATGAATTTCTGGAACATTCTGGCCAGCGCGAAGGCGCTCTGATCCGCGGCCTTTTGATCGTCCCAGTAGTCCTTGACGACGCCAAGATCATTGTCGCACGGCCAAATGACCGGGATGACCAGCGCCTCCCAGGCCTTCCTCTTGTCGCACAGCGCTTGGAGCTCCGCCGTATGCTCAAACACATCTTCCGGAAGGGTCGAAAACCCATGGAGATAGAGCAGCACTTGTCGGTATTTCGACTCTTTGACGCTGGACAACAAATTCCTACTGCCGATTTCTTCATGCGTGTTTTTCTTGATTCTGCGGCAGCAGAAGAAGCTGCGGCTCGATGCATTATTGTTCAGGTCGAAGACAAAGGTCTTGTTGAGTGCCGGTTCGGTATTCACGGTCGGTAGTCTGCTGGTGATGAACAGCATATCCCCTCCTTCGGCAGCGAATGAACGTTCTAGACCAGGCGACGACTCGACGAGAGGATGCCATTACTTCGGCAGGCAACTCAAGCGACGCGTTTCTATGACGCCCGGTTGCGCACAAAAAAAGAGGGTGGGGAATTTCTTCCCCACCCTCTTCTGACCCTGAACGGTCTTCCTCAGGCGATTACTCGCCCTTGCAGAAGCTCCGCTCGTAATTGATGATATTCCAGGCTTCTTCTTCGGTGATCGCGGCCGGAATCAACGAAACCATGCCGGTGCCCGCGCTGCCGTTCTTGATGATCCACAAGAGCTCGCCGTCTTTCCGCTTCTTATGGAACTTGCAGTTGGTGAAATCACGAGGGCTCGGA
This sequence comes from Nitrospira sp., assembly GCA_039794465.1. Classification (GTDB taxonomy): domain Bacteria; phylum Nitrospirota; class Nitrospiria; order Nitrospirales; family Nitrospiraceae; genus Nitrospira_D. The sequence continues at coordinate 4,534 of JAYWIP010000008.1, read as the reverse complement.
TTCAGGATCTTGCCCGCTTCGCCCTGTCCATCGCCGTTCTTCCCGTGGCAATTGAAACAGGTGCCCTTCCCCTCGTAGAGCGCCTTGCCCTTGGCGATGCTCTCCGGAGAGGAGGCAATCGGATTCTTATTGGCTTTCGCATCCGCAAGCTGATCGGCCGGAACGCGGGTCTTCAACGGATCCTTCTCCTCCGCGCCGACCACTGAAGCCGACAACAACAGCACCGCTGCACTGACTCCCAAAAACTTGGACAGATACCCCATCACTCGTCCTCCTTTGTGTTGAACCCACTCCCTTTGCACTCAGATTGAGGCGCCAGCGTCCCGACAGGACCGGCAAGCGGCCGGTAAAACGGACGGACTATATCAACGCCTCTGAATTCCTGTCAAGAAATCGTTCCCCCTCTGTCAATCTATTCCTTTGCCTCTAGGTAAGAGAGCTTCAAACCTCATGCCAATGACGAAAATGAGGAGACCCTCAAAATATGAGGATTTAGAGACACCTTGGCCCGTTACGCCTTCAGACCATCTTGCATTCGTGACACCTTTGCGCCTCATCCGTGCTTCCACGCCCCATTTCCCACGAGGCGAGTTTTGTGTTGTGATGAGCCCCCGCCATGCCTGGCGGGACCTGTATGACGTGAAGGAGGCGGAAAAAGAGAACGACCGATGACAGGACGGGAGAATTTACCGCTTCAGCACGATATCCCGTGCGACTTTGCCACTGGGTCCGAATGGCTTATGCGGCTTCCCATTCAATTCCGCTTTCACCCCGCCCGCATTGCCCAAGGTCAGGATGAATTGATCTTGCCCTTTCCACTGCGCTTTTTCTCCAGGCCTCAACAGCGATTCTTGCGGGCTGCCGTTGTCGATTTGGACAACGACCCAACTCAATTCTGTTGCCTCCAAATCCAATACAAGCTGGCCATCCGCCCCCGGCGCTCCCCCCTCCAGAGAAATTCCTCCCAACGGTCCATCCGCTCCGGGGGATACCATCGAGATCGGCTCCGTCTGGGGCTTGGAGGCGATGGGCGGTGGCGTGGGAAGCTCAGGCCGGCGCGTCTCCGCCACTGGGGCCGACACCGCAGCAACCTCAGCCGGTTTCGGCGCATCCGTGGCGGGCTCTGGTTCCTGGCGTGGAGCAGGACTCGGTGTCTCTTTAGAGGCTTGCGCACTGCGCTTGACCGAGGCCGGTTCACCGCTGCCCTGTTTGACCACCGACGGCTGCTCCCGGCTCAACAGAAATACCAGCGTCAACACGGCGATTCCAACCGCCACCATCACCGTTTTTCGATTGGACTCGCGCTTCCGATCCTCCTCGACCTGGCGAGCCTTGAGCCGCTCCCGTTCGTCTTGCTTTTCGTAGAAGGACCCCGATGACTGGGCAAACCGATGGATGGCGTCTTCTTCATCCAACCCAAGCGAACGCGCATACGACCGCACAAACCCTCGGGCGAACACTTGGTCTGGCAGCTTGGCAAAATTCCCGTCTTCGAGCGCCTTGACGAAATCCGACCGGATACGGGTTTTGGACGAGACCTCGTCGACCGTCAGTCCCTTGGCTTCCCTGACTTGCCTGAAAAATTCTCCGACCGATTCCATAGCGCCTCGACTACTTCAAGCGAACCAACAATTCCGTGGCGGCCGCCGCATATTCCCCGCCCTTGTCCAAGGTCGTCACTTTTTTCAAGGCTTCCCGCGCTCTCTCCATGTAGCCCAACTTGTAATACACCCTCCCCAACTCCAGATTCGTCATGGCGGGCGGGATGTTCGGAGGGCTGACGGTCAACGCATCTTCGAGCGCTTCCATCGACCCTTGGAAGTCACCCTTGTGCGCCAGCGCGCGGCCCAGGTGAAACCGCGCCAGATCCGGTGTCGCATAGAGCGGATTGCTCAATGCCTGCCGATAACAGCCGATCGCCTCATCCCACCGGCTTTGGTTGGCCAGCACTTGGCCCAGATAGGTGTGGGCTTCGGAATAGTCCCCGTCGATGTTGACCGCGGCACGAAATTCCCCCTCGGCCTTGGCCAGTTTCCCTTGCAAGGCGTACACATGCCCCAGCGCGTACCGTGATTCCTTATTGTTGGGATTCAACTGCACGGATTTCTGAAACGCCACGAAGGCTTTCTGGCGATCCTGTTCGAGACTGGCCAGCCCTTCCTGATAATAGCCTTGGGATTTCTTGATCGTCTCCTCATTCCCGAACACCGCGCAGCCTCCGAGTAGGCCCGCGATTCCGACGCAGGCTAGGGCCCAGCGCAGACCTGCCGCGCGCAAAGACACACACCGCGTGTTCGTCCACGTCCTGCGATTCACTGAATATCCTCGAACTGCGTCAACCGTTTGAACTCTCGGAACCGATCCTGCACTTCTTTGTAATCCAGGATACGCAATCGGTCAAGACTAAAGGATTCTACGGTAAACGAGGCCATGACGCTCCCGAAGATGATCGCCTGCTTCATGGCTTCGGGAGAACGATTTCCCGTTGCCGCCAGATACCCCAAAAACCCGCCGGCAAAGGTGTCGCCGGCACCCGTCGGATCGCGGACGTCTTCCAGCGGAAACGCGGGAGCGCCGAACACCTGTTTCTCGTTGAACATCAGCACGCCGTACTCGCCGCGCTTGATAATGAGATGTTTGGGCCCGCGCGACAGCACGAGCTTCGCCACCTTGACCAAATTCGAATCCTGTCCCAGCGCCCGCGCCTCGCCGTCGTTGATGATCAGCACATCGACCTTCTCCAACACTTTCCAGAGCGCCTCGCGCTGGCCGTTGATCCAGAAATTCATCGTGTCGCAGGCCACTAAGGACGGGCGTTTCACTTTCTGCAGCACATCGAGCTGGAGTTCAGGGTGAATATTGCCCAGGAACAACACGTCCGGCTCCCGATAGGCCTGTGGAATCTGGGGGCGAAACGTTTCGAACACATTGAGCTGGGTATCCAGCGTATGGGCTTCGTTCAGCTGATGCGTGTACTCACCCTTCCAACGAAAGGTTGCCCCGGGACGCCGCTCCAGACCCGTGAGGTCGATCCCCCGGCTCTTGAGAAACGCAATATGCTGTTGAGGAAAGTCCTCTCCGACCACGGCAATGAGCGCGACCGACGTAAAAAAGCTGGCGGCGGTTGAGAAATAGGTCGCCGACCCGCCCAGAATCTCCGTGCCCTCGCCGAAGGGGGTTTTGACCGTATCGAGCGCGACGGATCCGACCACCAACAATTTTCCCATGACTCACTCCGCTCCTTTCTTCTGCGCGAAGACGCGGCGTGACAGCAGCCCCAACTTCTTCTTCGCGGCAGCCGACACGCTGCGCCGGTCGGTCACGATCGCATTGTCCAATGCCTGCCCGCAGGCACACGCACGAGGGGCGGCCACGGACGGCATCACGGCCTGCACAATCCGCTTGGCCAACGCCACGTTTTGATGCAGCGTGTCGAGAATCGCCTCGACCGTCACAGCCTCCTCCGTCTCGTGCCAGCAGTCATAGTCCGTCACCAATGCCATGGTGGCATAGCAGAGTTCGGCTTCTCGCGCCAGCTTCGCTTCAGGCATATTGGTCATCCCGATCACATCGACGCCCCACTGCCGGTAGAGCCGCGACTCTGCTTTCGTCGAAAACTGCGGGCCTTCCATGCACAGGTATGTGCCTCCGCGATGGAGCGTGGCCCCCACTTGCTGGCCGGCGGAGCATACGCTCCGCGCCAATGAACCGCAAATCGGTTCGCCGAACGCGACATGCGCCACCATCCCCCCCTCGAAAAATGTGGACGCGCGCCGTTTGGTCAGATCGATGAACTGATCGGGCATCACGATGTCGCCCGGGCGGATCGACTCTTTCATGCTCCCCACCGCACTCACCGAAATCACACGGGCGACGCCCAAGGATTTCAACGCATAGATATTGGCCCGATAATTGATCTCGCTCGGATTCAGCCTGTGTCCGCGCCCATGCCGCGAGAGGAAGGCGACCGCAACCCCCTGAAGCGTTCCCACTGTGATCGCATCGGACGGCGAGCCGAACGGCGTGCGCACCTGAACCCTGCGCACCGACTTCAGCCCTTCGATGTCGTACAGTCCGCTGCCTCCGATCACCCCGATCGAGCTCTGCGTTGTCCCCTTGCCTTTCATACCGATTCTTCTCCCATCCCGGCCGGCTGCATCGCGATCGACTGCGCGCCTGACCCCACGTTGCCCAAGAATTGATCAATACACGACACCACACGTCGAGTCGTCTGCTCGGGCGTCTCATTCTGTTCGATCGATACCCAGTGAATCCCCGGCTCCTTGCGGAACCAGGTCATCTGCCGCTTGGCGAATCGCCTGGTATCGCGTTTGAACAGTCGAACCATTTCCGCCTCGTCGTACTCGCCGGCCACATGGGCCGCCACGTGCCGATAGCCCAATCCCTTCATCGCTCCCAGATGTCTGCCGTACCCGCGGTCGAGCAACGACCGCGTCTCTTTTACCATTCCGTGAGCCAACTGCCAATCGATTCGTACCTCGATCCTCCGATACAGCTCTTCCTTGGGCCGCTG
>JAYWIP010000007.1:0-33975 GCA_039794465.1 Nitrospira sp. | reverse complement strand
CTCTGAGTCAGACTTTCCATGTGTCTAAGACTGAACGATGCATCAAACCTCATCACCGCTTGTCCAGATACCGCTTGTCCTGCAAAATACTGTCTTGATTCAGCAAGCTGCTCTCACTCATATATAAGGGAGGTAGAAACAATGCGGTTCATTAAAGTCCAGGATGAAGAGCGCAAGGGGGAGGTCGCGATCAATCTGGATCTCGTGCGGGAAGCGCACTTTGGTGGGGGCATGCTGCACCTGTACTTTGAACGCAGTTCATCTGCCCAGGATGACATGACGTTTACCGGCGAGAATGCCAAGAAAATCTGGGCGGCGATGGGTTGACACGCATACCCACCCTCCTCTTTCTGTACCTTGCCCTCACGGACGAGGGTATGTAAGGATGCTGTGCGCTGTTCGACCACTGTACAGCGCATGCGCGCGGATGAAGGAGGTGCCATATGCCCGCGAAAATCGAAATCAATCCGATCGTCAAGGTCACAAAAACGGATGCGGAATGGAAGACACTCTTGTCACCCGCAAGCTATCGAGTCCTCCGGCATGAAGACACCGAACGCCCATTCGGCGACAACTTCCACGACAACAAACGAGAGGGCATTTACTACTGTGCCGGCTGCGATTTGCCCCTTTTTTCGTCGGAGCACAAGTATGACAGTCACACCGGTTGGCCTAGCTTCTGGCAACCCATAGATCCCAAAGTGGTCGAAACCCGCACGGACTTCAAACTGTTCGTGCCCCGTACTGAAGTCCACTGTGCCCGCTGCGAAGGTCACCAGGGACACGTGTTCAAGGACGGCCCCAAGCCGACCGGCCTGCGCTACTGCATCAACGGAGTGGCGTTGAAGTTCGTCCCATCTTGAGGTCGAGACGAGCTGATGGAGCAGCCACGTATAGGAGTCGGATTCGTCGGTGTGGGCCGTATGGGCGCGAACATGGCCCGGCGACTCAAAGAGTGCGGCTATCGCATCATCGCCGTTCAGGACTGCCATGCCGCGAGCATGCAATCGCTGGCGCACGAATTGGGCTGTGAGGCGGCAGCGTCGCCGGCGCGTGTGGCGGAACTTTCCGACACGGTAATCACGGTTGTATCGGACGACGAGGCGATGGGCCAGATTTATGCCGAATATGACCCTGCCAGTCTCTTGTCCCATGCCAAAGGCAGACTGTTCATCAACTGCGCGACTATCACGCCGGCGATCCACATGGAGATCGAGCAGGCGGTGGAACGTCATGGCGGCGCGAGTCTCGAAGCCTGCATGGCAAGCAGCATCACACAGGCACTGCAAGGCACACTTTACCTGATGTGTGGCGGAAAACGGGCGGTGTTTGAACAGGCTAAACCGATCCTTGAGGCCATGAGTGCGCAGCTGCGTTACATCGGCAGGGCAGGAGAAGCTGCCAAGGTCAAGGCTCTGGTGAATATGGTCATGAACAGCAACACGGCGGCTCTTGCCGAAGGGCTCGGCTTAGGCGAGGCACTGGGGATCAATCTGACGCTTCTTCGTGAAGTCTTCAGCCAAACCGGCGCCGCTTCCCGTGTCCTGGAAACCGACGGGGAAGATATGCAGCAGCGGGCCCACGATTGTTTCTTCTCTGCCGCTCATGCAGCCAAAGATTCCGGCATCGCGCTGGACTTGGCGAACCGTGCCGGTCTGGCACTCCCGGTTGCCGAGGCGGCGCTTACCCAATATCGTCGCTTGATCGAAGCAGGAAAGGGTGACCTGGACAAGTCGGCAGTGGCCGAACTGACGTTCAAGAGCCGAATCGGAGGCTGACCGCCGGTTATGCGAAAAACCGCCGGACGCGCTCTTCCGGCACACAGCCGACTAGGAGATCACCATCGGGAGAGACAATCAGCGGAACACCGGCCTGGCCTGTCATATGCCAGGCCCCTTCCCACTCTTGAGCTGTCTGTTGGCTGTTTCCATCCTGACCAATAAACAGGTGCCCGTCGGCCAACAGAGTCAACACGGACGAATCCGAAATATCTTTCCCTTCGCACCAGAATGCGCGGTAAGTTCTCCTCACAAAGTCCATGCCTCGTGTGCGATCCTCGCGTAACAATCCAATAGCCTGTTCGATAGCAGGCCGTGTATTCGGCTTCCCAGGGGGCAGCTGGATCGGCAGCCCAGGCGCCAGCCGTTGCACCATTCCCACTTCATGCCGCAGTTCCGCCCCCAGCGCACCGCTCCAAGGTTTCATGGGGCGGGGTAAGTGGGGCGCATGCTGTACCCCACGCCACTCGCAACGGTCGATGACATTCAACTCGTGCAACCGTTCGTGCAGCGCGTAGCAGAACGGGCAATTGAAATCACTGTAGAGAAGAAATGAACCATTAGCACGGCTCATGCCGCCACTTTACTGAAATGTTCACATGGAATCCACTGGGAAAACGGAGGTCCGATCATCGTTACACCCCAGTCGTGCCGGTTGCTGTCCATCCGCTCCAGCTGCTGCCGGCCAGTGCCTGCTACACTCAATGTAGCTGCCGATTCATATAGGAGGTGCATTATGATCTCCGCCATCCACACCGCCCTATCAGGGCTGAGCGCGTTCGGCAAACAACTCGAAGTCTCGGCGCACAATGTCGCCAACGTAAATACCGACGGCTTTAAGAGTTCCCGGACAGAGTTCGTTGAAGCACAGAGCGGCGGGGTACTTCCCGTCGTTCAAAAAGACAACTCGGCCGGCCCCGCTGTGCTCAAAGACACGGCGCAGGGCCCACGACAAGTCGAACTGTCAAACGTGGATCTCGCTCAAGAAGCCGTGAGCCAGATCATTGCCCAACGGGGCTTCGAGGCCAATCTGCGCACATTGAAAACTGCGGACGACTTGCTGGGAAGCATTCTGGATACGAAGAAATGATGCCTGAAGTCGGGTGCGCGTGCGATTACAACTGAAACCGCTTAGCCAGTTCGCCCGGCTTGAAGATCCCTCGTTCGGTAACAATTCCGGTAATCAGCTCGCCCGGGGTCACGTCGAAAGCCGGATTGTAGACGGCGACTCCATCGGGAGCGACAGGGTGACTCCCATGAATGGTCGTCACTTCCGCAGGGTTGCGCTGCTCGATTGGAATATCCTCCCCTGATCTGGTCTTCAAGTCGATCGTCGAATAGGGCGCCGCCACATAAAAGGGAATATTGTGGGCTTTCGCCAATACCGCCACCGAGTAGGTGCCGATCTTATTGGCCACATCCCCGTTCGCCGCAATACGATCGGCTCCGACGATGCAGAGGTGGATCTTTCCCTGCCGCATCAGAATCCCGGCCATATTGTCCGTAATCAGGGTTACCGGAATGTGATCCTGCATCAGCTCCCAAGCAGTCAACCGCGCTCCTTGCAAAACCGGTCTCGTTTCATCGGCAATGACCTGGATCTTTTTCCCCTGCTCCCATGCGGCACGAATGACCCCCAATGCGGTTCCATAACCGGCCGTCGCGAGTGACCCTGCGTTACAGTGCGTCAATACCGTCTGTCCATCATGAATAAGCGTAGCACCATGACGCCCGATGTTCTTGCACAGTACGATATCTTCATCAAGAATCGCTTGAGCTTCTGCAAGCAGTGCCGGCTTGATCAATGATACCGGCTGATCGTGCAAGGCTTCGAGTCGTCGCTTCATTCGTTCGATGGCCCAGAATAGATTCACAGCCGTAGGTCTGGTTGCGGCCAGCTGATCGCAAATTGCGAGTACTGTCTTGGCGAACGAGGCATACTCCTTGGCGTCGATGGACGATGCGCCTAACGCAACCCCCAAGGCTGCGGTTACTCCAATAGCCGGGGCGCCACGGACCTTCAGATGGCGAATTGCGTCCGCAACCTCCTGGTACGTTCGGCACGTAAGAAATTCGACGGCTCCGGGAAGCCTGCTTTGATCCAGCAGGCAAACAGCCCCATCTTTCCATTCGACGGTCGGTACCATGGAGGAATCTTCTAGCTTGAAAGGAACCGGAGTGCAAGCCTTTCTTGCGGAGCTCGCTCTCAACAGCCATGCCATCACAGATCAGATAGGGTGGTCGAGAAATTGCGCCCACACACGACGCCAATTCTCCTGCTCGCAACGCCACGGACACTGTGAACTGACGACGGGCTGCGGAAGCAGATCTCGCATGCGGGTTACGGCAATGTCGGCTGTTGAAAGCCGTCCCGTGACCCAGATTGCCCCGTCGCGATCCGTTCGAAAGACTGCCGCGCGTTCCTCCTCATAGGCGCGAAGAACCGCAGGCACCGGATGTCCATAGGAATTGCCTTGTCCGACGGAAAACACCGCGTATTGCGGACGAATCTCCCCGATCCACCCGCGGTCAAATGAACTTTTCGCTCCATGGTGGGGAACTTTCACGACCGTCACGGGCCGCCGCCCCTCCTCGCCAAGTCGACGCAAACCGTCGATTTCGATATCGGCTGCAAATAGAACGGTATGCACACCGCATTCCAATCGCGACACAATCGACTGGTTATTCAGTGTGGTCCCATCAGCATGGGCCCGCCCCTGTCCAATCAGAACTTCCTCCCATGGGTTCAGAATCCTGACCCGACAGGGGCTCGACTGCAACAGATCTCGCCCACGGACGGCAACCGACTGCGGGATCTGCCTGCTATTCAGCGTAGCCGTAAGGTCGGTGGCAAATCGCTCTGACCGTTCGACACCATTTCCCCAGTATCGTCCGACAGACATGTGACGAAGAATCCAGATCAGGCCGCCGACATGATCGAGCTGTTGATGGGTTCCGACCACATGGTCGAGATGAGCAATCCCTCGGTTCCAAAGGAACGGCGCGACAACACCGCGCCCCATGTCGAAGCGCTCGTAGCGAGCCCCTCCATCGATCAACACCGTCTGACCATCGGGCAATTCGATGACAGCGCTATCTCCTTGCCCTACATCAAGAAACGTCACACGCCAGCGATCGCCATCTCCCCCAACCCGAGGAGACCAGACCCACCAGCATAATATGACCAGTACCAACATGCCCCCAGTTATGCGAGCCCATCGCGGCGACAAGCTGAGTCCCACAAGGACGAGGCAGGCATAAAACAAGATGATCGCTGGAAAAGATGGAGCAGCGACGTGCCACTCCCCACCCGGAATCCCGGCACACCAGTGAAGCGCTTGAACCATCCATGTCAGGAGCAACTCCAGCCCATAGCCCATCGTCAGATCCCCGGCACCTGTCAGCACCGTCCATAGCGAAGCCAGCAGTCCTGCCGGCACCAAGACGAACCCCGTGAAGGGAATGGCGGCAAGATTTGTCACTAAACCCATCCACGAAACTTGATTAAAGTACAGGGCAACAATGGGCAATGTGGCGAGAGTCACCGCTCCGCTCATCACCACCGCATCACGGCCATACGAGATAACCGTCGCGCCTATGCTGCCCTCCGCTGAAGTAGGCTCACCGTTCCATTGCCGCAACCATTCCGCAGTTTGGATCAATGTAAAGACCGACAGGAAGGACAACTGAAACGAAATGTCGAAGATGGCGCGGGGGTCGTGGAAGACAATAAGCAGCGCAGCAGCGGCTATCGCATGATGCAGCCGACGCTCATATCCCAACCACAACGTGACCATTGCAAGGGTAATCATTGTCAGCGAGCGAATGGTAGCCAGTTCAGCTCCGGCCAGCCATGCGTAAAAGGCCACGGCAGGCCAGGTGAGTAGAATTGCAACCCTCGACGGAGTGATCCTCCGAGACAGCTCCAATAATACGGCTGCCGGCAATCTGAGGACTGTCTGCTTCACCAGCCAAAACATCACGAGGGCAACGAGCCCCAGGTGCGACCCGGAGATCGACAACAGATGTACCGTGCCTGTCGCCATGAACCATTCTTCAAGCTCTGGTTGAATAAATCCGCGTTCGCCGATGATAATACCAAGAAATAGTCCTAGCGATGGTTGCGATAAAGTATGGGCCGCTGCTTCTTGAATCACTACTCTCCAGCGATCGATCCGGTTCCAGATGCCCCAGCGCCACGTATCTCGACCCGATTCCAGAACCAAGACACCACCGGCCCCTGTCACTGTTGCCACAGAATCAACTCCCTGGCGCTCCAGATATGCCGCGTAGTCGAATCCGCCCGGATTCAAAGAGCCTCTCGGTCGATGGATTTTTGCTCGAAGCGAAACACGATCCCCTTGGAGCAATGTTTGATCCGGATCTCGCCATACCACACGGACGAGGCTTGACTCTGAAATAGGCCCATCGATTTGGATGAGGACAGTTTGACGCCCGGAGCCATGCCGGACCGGAGCCACGATACGTCCCGTTAGCTCAGCGTACGAACTGTGGCTGGGATCTGAGAAATCACGGTGCGGATGGGAAGATGGAGTGGCCAGGCTCCAATAGAGCACTCCTGCGAGCATCGCTCCGTACAGAGAGAGCACCTGCCGCGAATCGACGAGATCAGCCCGTTCAAGCAGACTCAATCCGCCGCCGATGGCTGCCAAGAAACCGACGATGCTGATCGGGAAAAATGAAACCTGTGAACTGCAGAGAAGTCCGAAAAGAAATGCGGCAGTGAGGGACGGAAGCATAGGCCCCTCAGGTATAGCGACGATACCTAGCCGAGATGAGTCCGCACGACGCCTGCAAGCCGTTCGGCCACCTCTCGGATCATAGAGGCTTTCTCTCCCTCTACCATGATCCTCAACAGAGGTTCCGTCCCAGAATAACGGACGAGTATCCGTCCGGATCCATTTAGGCTCTGTTCGCCATCCCGCATTGCCCTCGTGACATCAGGCATTGACTCCAAGTCAGGCTTCCGCGTGACCTTCACGTTCACCAAGACCTGAGGAACCGCGGACATCGCCTTGGCCAGTTCCGACAGCGGCTGCTTCGTTCGCTTCATCAGCGATAACACCTGGAGGGCGGAAATGAGTCCGTCTCCCGTCGTGTTGTGGTCGAGGAAAATAAAATGGCCTGATTGCTCCCCGCCGAAGTTATATCCTCCCGCCTGCATCCGCTCAAGCAAATATCGGTCACCCACCGGCGTTCGGACCAGCTTGATGCCCGCCTTTGCCATGGATAATTCCAGACCGAAATTGCTCATCACGGTCCCAACCAGTGTTTGCTTCGCCAGTAGCCCATTGCGGTGGAGGTCGAGTCCCAAGGCCGCCATGATGTGGTCGCCGTCGACAATTGTCCCCTGCTCGCAGACGAAGATCGCCCTGTCCGCATCGCCGTCGAGCGCGATTCCGATATCGGCTTGATGTCGGAGTACGGCATCCTGCAGCTGTTCGGGATGGACGGCTCCACAGCCAGCGTTGATGTTCATGCCGTCCGGCTTGTTGCCGATGACCTCGATCTTGGCGCCCAGCTCTCTGAGAATCGCCGGTGCCACTTTATAGGCGGCACCGTTGGCGCAATCGATGACAAGCTTCATCCCTTGAAAATCCAGGTCCCGAGGCAGCGACCGTTTTGTGAACTCGATGTACCGGCCATCCGCATCGTCGATCCGGTAGGCTTTTCCAATCAGGTCCGCAGTCGGCCGGAGATGGCTGATTTCGTTCGACACGATCAACTGTTCGATCCGGGCCTCAACGTCGTCGGGCAACTTGAATCCATCACTCGAAAAAAACTTAATCCCATTATCTTGATAAGGGTTGTGCGAAGCCGAGATGACTACGCCGGCGTCGGCCCGAAGGCTACGCGTCAAGAATGCGATGGCCGGTGTCGGCATCGGCCCGACCAGCAGTACATCGACGCCCATCGAGCAGATTCCTGAGGTCAAGGCGGACTCCAGCATATAGCCGGACACACGCGTGTCTTTGCCGATGACGATCTGATGCCGTCCGGCCCGCCGCATGAAAATGTGGGCGGCGGCCCGTCCCAGTTGCATGGCCATCTCACTGGTCATCGGATCAAGATTAGCCACGCCGCGGATTCCGTCCGTTCCAAAGAGTTTACGCATGATGCTCCTGTCTGCTCTGCGGCATAGAGGCTCGCACGGCGGCCGCCACTTTGACGACCTCCGCCATCATCGCCACATCATGAACTCGAAGAATCGCGGCGCCACGATCAACCGCAAGCGCGACTGCTGCAGCTGTTCCCCATTCCCGATGCTCGGCAGGTCGGTCAAGCAGCTGACCGATGAATGCTTTGCGAGAAAGACCCACAAGCACGGGACAACTCATATTGGTCAGATCAGAAAGCCGATCCAAGAGTTTGAGATTGTGTTCGAGTAGCTTACCAAAACCGATACCTGGATCAAGGATGATGTGAGTCTTTGAAATCCCCGCCTCCCCAGCCGCCTGTATCCGCTCATGAAAAAAAGTTGCAACCTCCTTGACCACATCGTCATACCGCGGCGCTTGCTGCATAGTTTGGGGTGTCCCTCGCATATGCATCAGCACGACAGCTGCTCCTGATCGGGCCACGACTGAGGCCATCGCCTGGTCCCACTGAAGTGCGCTGACATCGTTGACAATGCAGGCACCCACGTCCAGAGCCGCCTGTGCCACGGAGGCCTTCCGCGTATCTACTGAAATTGGAACCGTCACCCGCTGGGCCAATTCAGCGACGACAGGAATCAGCCGAGCGAGTTCCTCCTCCTGGCTGACAGGGCAAGCTCCAGGCCTGGTCGATTCAGCCCCGACGTCGAGGATATCCGCGCCTTGATCAACCAGTTCAAGTGCACGGGCAACGGCCTGTCCGGGAAGATTGTAGCGCCCCCCATCGTAGAATGAATCCGGGGTGACATTCACAATCCCCATGACCAGCGGCCGGCTGTATCTGATTTCTCTACCGCCGGCGAGGAACCAATCCTTGCGAGCACGCATTTCCGCCGCTGCTCCATCCACTGTTTCCCCTGCCTCTACTGATTCCATAGGACACACAGCACCACACCGTCGCAGGCACGGCGCAGATCACACCCACATCAATGGATTGGTATCAGAATTCCTGTGACGCAACGGTTCCTTTGCCCGAGGGAACCGTTGCGTAATGAATCATTTCAGACGGGGACCGTCTGAGAGGAGGACTGCATGAGAATTTGATCGATCTCCGGCGCGTCCAACACTTCTTTTTCGAGCAGGGCTTCGGCCAACGCCTTCAAGCTAGCCATCTGCTCGGTCAGGACACGCTTCGCGCGTTCATAGTTCTCAGTGACAAAACGTTTGATCTCCAGATCGATCTCCAACGCCACTTGATCACTGACATCCCGTTTGGCTGAGAAGTCGCGGCCCAGAAACACGGCATCCTCTTTCTGTCCAAACGTCAGGGGGCCCAGCTTTTCGCTCATGCCCCATTCGCACACCATCTTTCGTGCCAGATCGGTCGCGCGCTCCAAATCGTTGCCTGCGCCGGTGGTGACGTGTTTGAACACCAGTTCCTCCGCCACCCGGCCACCCATGAGAATCGCCAACGTATTGTACAAGAACTCTTTCGAGTAATTATGCCGGTCATCGGTCGGTAACTGCATGGTCAACCCCAATGCTCTGCCTCTGGGAATGATCGTGACCTTATGGACAGGATCGGTGCCTGGCAGCATCTTCGCCATCAGGGCATGGCCGGCTTCATGATACGCCGTGATGCGTTTTTCCTCATCGGTCAGAATCATGCTCTTTCGTTCCGCACCCATCATGACCTTATCTTTGGCCATCTCAAAATCGATGTTCTCAACTTCCTTCTTGTTTTGACGAGCGGCCCATAGCGCCGCTTCATTGACGAGATTCTCAAGATCAGCACCGGAAAACCCTGGGGTCCCTCGGGCAATCTTTTCCAACTCTACATTCCCTGCGATGGGAACCTTTTTCGTGTGGACTTTCAGGATCTCAGAACGGCCTTTGAGGTCCGGCCGATTCACGACAACCTGTCGATCGAAGCGGCCCGGCCGCAGCAACGCAGGATCAAGCACATCGGGACGATTGGTGGCCGCGACCAAAATTACTCCTTCGGTCGTGTCAAATCCGTCCATTTCAACCAACAATTGATTGAGGGTTTGTTCCCGTTCATCGTGCCCGCCACCGAGCCCGGCGCCACGCAGGCGACCTACCGCATCAATCTCATCGATGAAAATGATACAGGGGGCATGCTTTTTCCCTTGCTCAAACAGATCACGTACTCGTGAAGCCCCTACGCCGACAAACATCTCAACGAAATCGGACCCACTGATACTGAAGAATGGGACACCCGCCTCTCCGGCAATCGCTTTGGCGAGCAAAGTCTTGCCAGTTCCAGGGGGGCCAACGACCAGCACACCCTTGGGGATACGTCCGCCAAGCTTCTGGAACTTCCTCGGGTCCTTCAAGAACTCGATAATCTCAAGGACCTCTTCTTTTGCCTCATCAACGCCGGCAACATCTGAGAATGTGACTTTCTTTCGCTCTTCCGTCAGCATGCGAGCACGACTCTTGCCAAACGAGAGCGCCTTGTTTCCACCGATCTGCATCTGTCGCATGAGGAAGAACCAGAGGCCAAGGAAAAGAATAAACGGCCCCCACGTGACAAGAAACGTGATATACCACGGACTTTCGTCGGGTGGCTTGACTTCGATTTGAACGTCCTTTTCACGAAGCATTTTCACCATATCCGGATAGTCCGCCGCGTACGTGCGGATACGCGTCTTGTCCTTCAAGACCCCGCTGATATGGTTACCTTTGATGATGACTTTCTCGAAGTCGCCCTTATCGAGTTTCGCCATGAAGTCGCTGAAAATGACTTCTTCTTCGGGTGCATGGGTCGGAACGCTGAACAGATTAAACAGCAGAATCATGAACAAGCCGACCACGACCCAGAAAAGCAAGTTCTTGACCCTGGAATTCATCCGGATCTCCTTCTCGTGCTAACGTGAACCGAATGGAACAGATCCTATTAGAAACCTTGGTGATGTTAACACAGCCACGTTTAGGTTGACAACCACGCTCCGTTATCTTGCTTGGTTTCTTGCATTCACGCTCTTACTCATCCTGGAGATCCTTCTGATCGAGCACCGCCAGATAAGGAAGGTTTCGATATTTCTGCCGATAGTCCAGCCCGTATCCCACGATGTATTGGTTGGGCACGGTGAATCCAACGTATTCGACATGCACGTTGACGACACGGCGCTCCTGCTTGGCCAAGAGCGCGCAGACATTGATACTCCTCGGCTTCTTCCTTGCCAGTGTCTTCAGCAGATATTGCGCAGTCATGCCCGAATCCACGATATCCTCGACCAGCAACACGTCTTTGCCCTTAATCTCCTCGGTCAGCTCGGTCACCACCTTGACCTTCCCGGAACTTTTGGTCCGTGATCCATAACTGGTGACTACGATAAAATCGACCCGTACCGGAATTCGAATCGCGCGGGCCAAATCGGCATAAAAAGCATACGCGCCTTTTAATACGCCGACGAGGACCAGATCATGGCCGGCATAATCAGCGCTGATCTGACGGCCCAGCTCGCGAATGCGGGTCCGCATCTGCTCCTGCGTCACGATCGGCTTTCCAAACATACGATCCATTCCGCTAACTCTCCTTCTCTGCCCGCGCTGGATGCACTGCCAAGGTCACATATCGTTTCGTGTCCGGCGTCACCAGCCACCGTTCGTCTTGCCGATAGCCAACCACCCACACAATCCCCTCTGGAGCGACAACCAGGGGGATCCGGCTTCGGTCGGCACGGGATAGCTTTAAATCCATAAAAAAATCCTGGATTTTTTTTGATCGTCCTTTCATACCCTGTGGGCAGAACCGGTCTCCGGCCTGCCAGGCCCGGACCACGAACGGTTGAGAGATCCGGCCGGCATCGATCACAATGCGGTCCTTCGCTGGAACCATTGAAGCAATCTGTTGCCGCGTCACCTCTTGTACCTGAATCTGCTGTCCCGTTCCAGCCCATGTCATACTTCCCGGTACGGCAATGATGGCAGGGCGCGGCTGGCAGTGAAGAGATCGTTCCGCATTGTGAAATTGAACGAACCGGACGGAGTCTTTTCCCACAGCGACCCAGCCGGACGGGATGGCAACCTCGGAGACGACATTCTGTTTTGCGACAGCCCGGAGCACCAGCTCAACAGTATTACGCCTCGGCGGTCGGCGCTGCGACTCCCCTCGCCGTAACAACTCCCTCACGATACGCCGTTGCACAGCAACGGGAACCTGATGCAAGAACGACCGGTCAATCGCCCACCCACCTTCAGGAAGCGGTGTGATCCAGGGAAGGCACAGCGCCTGAACGTGCTCCTCCAGATACCGGTCGTCGTCTCGACAGAGATCGGCCAGCCGACAGAGAGCATCCACGGCCGATGGCACCAGCCGCTGCAAAACCGGGATCACGTCCTGTCTGATTTTGTTCCGGAGATAGACCGGTTTGTCATTGCTGGAGTCCTGCCGAAACAGCACTCCTTCACGGGAGAGATAGGCAAGGATCTCGTCTCGTCTCGTCTCGTACAACGGCCGGACGACGATGCCATCTCGACAGGCAGGCATACCGGAGAGACCGGTCAGTCCTGCTCCTCGAAGCATCCAGAGAAGAACCGTCTCCGCTTGATCATTGGCCGTATGCCCGACTGCGATTCGATCCGCCCTGCACTGTTGTGCAATTTGGTTCATAGCACGATACCGCAGGTCACGAGCCGCTGCTTGCAGGGACAGACCGTGGACACGCCTGCGCACATCGAGCCGCATTGTCTGGAAGGGAATATCCAATCGCCTGCACATCGTTTCGACGAACGCTTGGTCGGCATCGGATTCCTCCCCGCGCAGTCCATAATTGAAATGCACCGCCGACAAGGTGAGGCGCCAGGACAGGCGGAGTCGATGCAGGAGAGACAACAACGCGATCGAATCGGGCCCTCCCGACACAGCAATGAGCACATGCTGTCCACGATCAAACAGGCCTCGCGATCGAACAGTCTGCACCACCCGGTGAAGCAGGGAGGGCCGGGTTTTCCGGCCACCCTTTTGAACTACTACTGGCGCCGTAGCCGTCATCGCTCTCCCGTCACTTCGGGACAGTTTCGCAACATCGTTCGAGCCGTCTCCACATCACACGCGATCTGGCGGCTCAACGAATCGGTTCCCGCAAACTGCCTGTCGCCGCGAACCGACTCGACAAACTCGACGGTGATCCGCTGGCCGTAGAGGTTCTGCAATTCATCCAACAGATGCACCTCCAGTAAACGCTCTCCCGCATCGAACGTCGGCCTCGTTCCAATATAAGACACGGAATTGTATCGCCGCTGGTTCCAGGTCGTCATCGTCGCATACACCCCATCGGACGGTACCACGCGATCGGGCGGCAATGGGAGATTAGCCGTCCGCCATCCCAGCTCCTGTCCTCTCTGAGCGCCGGGAGACACCTCTCCGGTGACCGCGTACCGTCGCCCGAGCAGAAGCGCCGCCTGTTTGACATCTCCGGCTTGAATCAGCTGCCGGATTCGTGTGGAACTCACGATGCCCCCATGAGCCGTCACCGGTGCCACCGGATGAACGGCGAAGCCGTGCCGGCTTCCCAACGTCACAAGATCCGCAATCTTCCCCGCCCGCTTGTGCCCGAACGCAAAATGCTGTCCGACAAAAATCTCTTTCAGCCTGAGCGCCTGACACAACACCTGTTCGCTAAATGTCTCCGGCGACAAGGCGGCAAAGACCCGATCGAATTCCAAGAACACAACCTCATCAATCCCCGCATCGCGGAATCGGTCAAGTTTCTCCTCTGGACTGGTCAGGAACCGAAGATCAACCTGAGGCGCCAGGATCTTCACTGGATGCGGGTCGAACGTGAGCGCCAACGCAGTGCCCTGAGCCCTGCGCGCGGTTTCGACCACCGTCTGCAAGAGAGCGCGATGCCCGATGTGGTGCCCGTCGAAATTACCGATCGTCGCAACAGGATAGGGCCGAACCGCCGCGCCCTGATATCCGCGAGTCACTTTCATGGGATGGTCAATGCAGGAGTCGTGCAGCGTCCTTGGCGAAATAGGTGAGTATGATATCGGCACCCGCCCGCTTGATCGCCAACAGCGACTCCATCATCGCGCGCGATTCGTCGAGCCAACCGGCAGTGGCGGCAGCCTTGATCATGCTGTATTCACCACTCACCTGATAGGCGGCAACAGGCAAAAGTGTCCGTTGCCGGGCCGCTGCAATGATGTCCAGATACGGCAACGCCGGCTTGACCATGACAATGTCGGCGCCCTCCTCGATGTCGAGATCGATCTCACGGAGCGCCTCCCGCCCGTTTGCCGGGTCCATCTGGTAAGACCGCCGATCACCGAACTGAGGGCTGGAGTACGCGGCATCGCGAAACGGCGCATAGAAACAGGAGGAAAACTTCGCCGCATAGGCCATGATCGGCAGGTCGGGAAACCCGGCCTGATCCAACTCGCTTCGAATGGCGGCCACCCGGCCATCCATCATATCTGAAGGCGCGACCATGTCGGCTCCAGCTGCGGCATGAGTGCGCGCCATGGTTCTCAGGCAAGCCAACGTTTCGTCATTGAGAATTCTTCCGTCCTTGACGATCCCGCAATGCCCGTGACTGGTGTACTCATCGATACAGACATCGGTGATGACGATCAGCTCCGGGACATATTCTTTGACCGCTTTGACTGCCCGCTGCACGATGCCGTTCGGATCCAAGCCAGCGCTGCCTCGCTCGTCCTTTTGCGCCGGAATGCCGAATAAGATGATCGCCGGTATCCCCAGCGCATGGATTTCGCCAGCCTCCTTGATCAGCAGATCGATCGACAACCTGAACTGCCCCGGCATCGACCCGATTTCCTCGCTCCGGTTTTTCCCCTCGACGACGAAAAGCGGCGCGATAAAATCCGCCGGCGACACCGTCGTTTCACGGATCATCCGCCGTAATGCCTCCTGTTGCCGAAGCCGACGGAGTCGCTGAATTGGAAACGCCATACCGCCCTATTTCTTCCTTGGAAGATTCGTCAAGAATACGACAAGATCGCGGACAGAAATGACTCCGACCAGCTTGCCATCGCGGGAAACGCCGAGATGGCGCAGATGGGATCGGGCCATCAAATCATTGGCATCCAGCAATGTTTTGCTTTCTTCAATCGTGACGATCGGCGCAGACATGATCTGCTCCACCGTGGTCTTGGTCGCCTCCAATCCGGCAGCGACCACCCGCCGCATCATATCCGTGTCGGTCAAAATGCCGATGATCTCCCGACCGTTGGTCACGAATAAACTCCCAATCCCCTTATCGCGCATCACACGAGCCGCAGTCTGCGCGTCCGTATCCCTCTGTACCGTCACGAACTTCTCTCGCGGAATCATGAATGACTTCACCGGAACCATGTCATGCCCCTCCTTTTGCGGAACGTAAATTCTCTCTCGGCCTACGGCCTGTCCGTTTTACCGATTACCCGCCGCGACCTGTTCGCGGCTCCCATAATGCCGGACGATCGCGTCGACCAGCGCCGGGATCGTATTTTCTCCCGGCATGATCGAGACCGTCAAACCATATTCTGCTGCGGTCTGCGCCGTGATCGGCCCGATACAGGCCACTGCAACGGATTGCAGAAGCAGTCGTGCCTCATCCACACCACCGAGCATCCCGATAAAGTTCCGGACCGTGGATGAACTCGTAAACGTCACGGCATGGATCTGCCGCTCGACCAGCTGCTGACGCCATCCCTCTGCCTCCGCATCAGGGACGATCGTCCGGTAGACCCAAACCACATCGACCTGGGCACCGCGGGCCCGGAGTTCGTCCGGTAACAATTCCCGCGCCACCTCGGCGCGGGGAATGAGGATACGGGCAGACGCTACATCCTGCGTGCCAACCGCCGCCAGTAGCCCCTCGGCCTGAAAGTCCGCAGGCACAATATCAGCCCGCACGCCGAACTTTTCAAGCTCCTGGGCCGTACGCGGCCCGATACAGCAGATCCGCTTCCCGGCCAAAGCGCGAGAGTCCAACCCATGGATCCCGAGCCGGGTCATGAATTTGGCCACGCCGTTGACACTGGTGAAGATCACCCAGCCGTACGTGCTTATGGTGCGGATCGCCCGATCGACGGGAGCCCAATCAACCGGAGGGACAATCTGGATGGTCGGCGCTTCGACCGGTTCAGCCCCGTACGAGGCCAGCTGCTCCGCCAATTCCACAGCCTGTTCTTTCGCCCGCGTCATCAAGATGCGTTTACCAAACAACGGCCGTTGCTCGAACCAGTTCAGGTGAGGTCTGAGCCCCACTACATCGCCGACGACGATCACTGTCGGCGGCTCCATCCTGGCGGCTTCGGCTTTCTCAACGATATCGGCGAGCGTCCCCACCACGGTCTGCTGTGTGGCCCTGGTCCCCCAGCGAATAATCGCCGCCGGCGTGGTGGAGGGCCGCCCTTCCGCCGTCAAATTGGCAACGATGGACGGGAGATTTTTCATCCCCATGAGAAATACCAGTGTTCCATGGCTCGTGGCGAGCCTCGGCCATTCCACTCCTGTGGACGGTTTGTCCGGATCTTCGTGCCCCGTCACGAATGTGACGGTCGAGGCCATGGTCCGATGGGTTACGGGAATACCGGCATACGCCGGGGCCGCGATTGCCGCCGTCACGCCTGGGACGACCTCGAACTCGATACCGGCCGATGCCAGCGCTTCCGCCTCTTCGCCGCCCCGCCCGAACACAAAGGGATCGCCGCCCTTCAATCGAACGACCGTCTTTCCTTCCCGCGCCCGCTCGATCAACAACCGGTTGATCTCCTCCTGTGCAGGGTACTTCCCTCTGCCACGCCGCCCGATATACAGACGCTCTGCCTGATCGGATGCATGAGCCAGCAGTGCGGGATTGGCAAGATAGTCGTAGAGAACCACCTCCGCCTGCTCAAGACATTCCTTCCCGCGAAGGGTCAGCAGCTTAGGCTCACCCGGACCAGCCCCAACCAAATAAACCTTGCCCATCGATTGTTGACGACTCATCAGGCCCTTCCGTAAATTTCGCGAAGAATCTTGTCGCCGCCCCGAGCCAACAACCGTTCAGCCAACTGGACACCCAACGCATAAGCCTCTCCGCTCTTTCCCCGGATCTCATCACGAATGATGGTCTTGCCATCGATGCTTGCCACAAGACCGTCCAAGGTCAATTGCCCATCGGACAGGGTTGCATGGGCGGCAATCGGTACTTGGCATCCCCCTTCCAGTCTATTCAGGAAGGCCCGTTCCGCCGTCACTGCCGTCCCAGTTGTCTGATCATTGAGACGATCCAGGATCGACCGTACGAAGTGGTCTTCGCCACGCCCTTCGATGCCCAAGGCTC
The DNA here is from genome assembly GCA_039794465.1 of Nitrospira sp. GTDB lineage: Bacteria > Nitrospirota > Nitrospiria > Nitrospirales > Nitrospiraceae > Nitrospira_D. Next base: position 16,779 of record JAYWIP010000007.1, on the reverse strand, counting down.
CTTGGCCGATCGCAGGTAAGCTGACGACCGGATCGAGGTATTCGGTAATCTCCTGAGCCCAGGCCAACCGATGCAACCCCGCGGCGGCCAACACGATGGCGTCGAACTGCCCCTCCTTGAGCTTTCGCAGCCGCGTATCCAAATTACCCCGCAACATGTCGATGCAGAGATCAGGACGGGCGTTCAGGAGCTGCGCTTGCCGGCGCAGACTTGCCGTGCCGATCCGTGCTCCCTGCGGCAAGTCCATGAACCGGCGCCCATCCCGGCTGATCAACGCATCGCGCGCGTCTTCGCGGGGAGGCACGCAGAGAATCTCCAACCCGTCCGGCAATTGTGCCGGAACGTCCTTCATGCTGTGAACGGCCAGATCAATCTCTCCGGCCAGTAACGCCTCTTCGATTTCTTTAACAAAGAGCCCCTTCCCGCCGATCTTGGCCAATGGCACATCGACGATCTTGTCACCGGAGGTCTGAATCTTGCGCAACGTCACCTGAACGTCGGGCGCCACCTCATGCAGGCGAGTCTGAAACCATTGGCTCTGCTGTAATGCCAACTTGCTTCCCCTGGTTCCCAAAATCAGGGTCGCGCGCGGGCCATTGGGCAAAGACACGGGCACATCCTTTCCGACTTAGACCGAGCAGGAATCACCGACCGCGTTTACGCAGCGGCGATTCCTGCTCTTCGTGCTCGGACTCCTCGGAGACCGGATCGAGATACTTGGCCCGATCAACGCATCGTCCGGCTTCTGGACCTTCCCCCGAGGACTGGTCGAGATGAAAAAATCGGCGAGCTGCTTCGACAAATGCCGGCCCGTTCGACGAGTTGACTTCGCTTTTGAGCGTAACCATCGTTCGATGAATCAATTTATTGACGATCGATGATGCCAGGTTTTCAACCAATTCCTTGTCCTGTTGGGAGAGATGGCCGAGGCGGCCGAGTGCTTTATCGACTTCCGCCCGCTTGATGTCATCGACACGGTTCCGCAAGGCTACGATCGTGGGGGTCACCTCGAGCGATTTCATCCATTCGATGATCGCCCCGACCTCTTCCACCACCATCCGCTCCGCCTTTTCCGCCTCCTGCAACCGCTCCGCGCGATTTTGTTCCACACGATGCGTCAGATCGTCGATATCGAACAAGAAGGCGTTGTCCACATGCCGCACGGCTGGATCGATGTTCCGCGGCACCGAGATGTCGATCAAGAACATGGGGCGATTACCGCGTTTCTCGACCGCACGTTCCACATCTTCCGCCCCGACGATATAGTGCGCGGCCCCCGTGGAAACGAGCACGATGTCCGCCGAGGCCATCTCGCTCTTGAACTGCTCAAATGGCACTGGGGTCCCACCGAACTTGGCGGCCAGATCGACCGCATGCTGTGGGGTCCTCGTCGTAATGCGCACGTGCTGGACACCCTGCGCGATCAAGTGCCGTGCCGCGAGTTTTGCCATTTCACCGGCTCCGACCAACAGGACGGTCTTCTCTTCCAGATTCGAGAAGATTTTCTTGGCCAGCTCCACGGCGGCGTAGCTCACGGACACAGCTGTTTCAGCGATCTTCGTCTCCGTCCGTACCCGCTTGGCCACCGAGATAGCTTTTTTGATCACTTTGTTCATGATCACGCCGGTCGTCTTGTGCCCCAGCGCCACCTCGAACGCGTCCTTCAATTGTCCAAGAATCTGCGACTCGCCGATGATCATCGAATCGAGGCTGGCGGCCACGCGGAACAAATGGGCGATCGCCCGGTCGCCGGTGTGCCAATATAGATGCGGCGTGAGTTGCTCGGAGGACAGTGACAGATGCGTATCGGCCAGAAATTCTTGGATCCGTCCGTACCCGGCTTCGACATCGTCAACGACGGAATACACTTCCACGCGATTGCAGGTGGAGAGCAAGACCCCTTCCCTGATGCCGGGATAGGTGCAGAGTCTGCCGAGAGCCTCTCCCAAACGGCTCTCCGGCACAGCCAGCTTCTCGCGAATCTCGACCGGCGCCGTTTTGTGGCTCAATCCAACGACAATCAGATGCATATTACGACAGAACTCCGCGGTCTTTGAGCAGGACGCCGATCAAGGTCAGAATGACGCAGGCGAAGCCGACCACCGTCAAATAGGCGGCTCGTTTGGCCCGCCAGCCGACCGTCAACCGTCCCAACAGCACGCCAAAATAGAACAGCCACGTGATCAGCGCCCCCGTCTGTTCGGGATTCCAGCTGACGTACGATCCCTGTGCGAACTCAGCGGAGATCGCGCCCGTCACAATCCCCAACGTCAGCAGAGGAAACCCTAACACGATGGATTGCTGATTGAGGTGATCGAGAAAGTCGAGGGCCGGCAACTTGCTGTACAGCACGTTGAACCGTTTCGACTTGAGCAACCGTTCCTGAATCAGGTACATCACGCCGGCGACAAACGCGACGGCAAACCCAACGGTTCCCAGCATGCTGAGCGTGACGTGGAACCACAGGGTCTTGAATACCGGCTGCAGGGTAGGTACCGTCTCAGGCAATGCCGCGGCTGACACCAGGGAGACGAGGGCCAAGGGAACCATGAACGAGCCCAACACGTGAATACGATGGCGAAACTCGACCAGCAGGAAGACGAGAATAATCATCCAGGAGAAAAAGGACAAGGCTTCGTAGAAGCTGGGTTGCGCCGGGGGAGCGGCTCCGGCCATTCGCACCGCCAGGGCGATTGTGTGAGCCACAAATCCACCGGCCGTGATTCCCAAGGATACTTTCGAAAGGGCTTCGGAACGCCGCAGCAGATAAGCGAGAAACGACACGGTGGCCGCAAAATACAGGACCATCGTAATCATAAAACAGACGGCTGCCATCGGGAAGATCCCTGCCACGGTTAAAGAACTAAGACCGATAAGATAAACGATAAATTATATAGATGCGACAAGAACGGAGTCAACAAACCACCGCTAGATCGGGGACTTCTACTGGCCCGCCGGGAAAGACAGGAACTCTCTCGATTGTCGGGGTGCCGATCGGGCATTCCGACGATCTGACTGTCCGTGCGCTCCGAACACTTGCCGAAGCCGACGTGATCGCCTCGGAAAACCCGTCGGCCACACAAGGCCTGCTGGCCTATCATGGATTGACCGCCAATATTACAAGTTACGGCCCCTCGAATATCATACAAAAAGTCGCGGTGCTCATTCATCGGTTGCGTCAGGGCGATCACATTGCCTTGGTGTCGGACACGGGATCTCCGGTGGTGGCCGATCCAGGCTCACTGCTCGTGAAATCCGCCCACGCTCACGGGATCCGAGTTGTCTCGGTTCCCGGCCCTTCAGCCCTGACAGCGGCAGTCGCAGCCGCGGGACTTCCTGCCAGTTCATGGTTTTTTGAAGGCCAGCTGCCGGATGCAAGATCCGGCCTCCGCCGTCGACTGCAGACTCGCCTCCAAGACAAGATTCCCACCGTTGCTTTCTGCTCAGCAAAATCCCTTGTTTTCGCCCTGCGCATGATCGCGGCCATTGCCCCTCGACGGCGGATCGCGCTCGTCTGTGACCTCACCAAGCCGGACGAGCGGATCATTCAGGGAACGGCGGAGCATGTTCTACAGCAGTTGGACGATGCTGTGACCGCTCAGGACATCACCCTCATTGTCAAAGGAGGAGGATCGGGGACTCGGAGTAAGACAGGACCTGCTAAACGAAAGAACAGGCAAGGAAATGGTCAGTTATCTTCTCGGCGGATCAAAACGCGGTAGGCCTGTTCAAGGCGCTCTTGAGCCAAGACCGTGTGCCCTTCGTTTTCAACACTGCGGGGAACGTTCCGAATTGGATCCCCATCATCTAACAAGACGGACAGTACCTCTCCCTCTTTCATCGTCTCAAGCTTCAGTTTCGTCTTCACGAAGTTGTACGGGCAAATGACTCCGCGAAGATCAAGCTCGGAAGTAGGGACGTCCGAAAAATTCTGATGATCGTTCATTCTAGTGATCCGTATGACTCGGCATCGGGTTGCTATACCCGGTCATCTGAGGGAGCAATTTCTTCAAGAAGGGACTAGTCCGTACAAAAAAGGGGCAGCAAAAGCTGCCCCTCAAGAAAACTCAAATGTCAAAGCGTCTCAATTAAACCCTTTAATTAAATTCGGTTTTGACGCGTCCGTTCCGTAGTCGGACTTGTTAGGCATCTTTGTTTCCGGCGCTACGGTTTGATAGCCCCACCCTGGCTGCGGTTCGCAGTTCCAGCAGGGAGCCGCCCCAGTGTATTCTCCAATAGTGGTATCAACGATTCCTGTGATCTTGCCGGGCAGCACAGATCCCGCGACTCCACCTGTGGTACTGCCACTGGTCGTCACAAGGGCACGCTCAGTCGAGGGATTGGGACGCTGGCCTAAGCCGCCAAATCCGGCGAGTCTTTCATTGCCACGCAGCAGGTATACTTCTCGAACGATCTTGCGGCCAACCCCATACTCTTGATTGGGCGTTATCGCTTCAATGACCTGGAGAGAAATATCATCGCCACTGTTCAGCACCTTAATCTGGTCCATACTGGTTCGTTCGTCGAAGTAAACGGTCATGGAGCTCATAGCTCCCGCCCCGGCACGGCCTTCATCATGGGAGCTTCCACCCGTTTCCAGATACATTTTCCCAGCTGGATAATCAATGGCCAGTAACCGCCCATAGATCGTCTCAGGGAGAGAAAGTCGGTCGAGAAAGGCATTACGGTCAAACGCCTGAACTCGATTGGCATTACCAGCTATGTCACCAACCCCTGTTCCCACCCCCATTGCAGACCCACCAGATGACTGTTGGAGTCGCTCTTGAGCCATTGCAAAGTTCAGAGAGCCGAGACAAAGCATTGCGGCCCCTAGTGCCAACACGTTACGCATGTGCTGCCTCCTTAAAAAGAAATGAGTGAAGAAGAATTTGGTCTTTCCATTTCGTTTGAATTTTTGTGTGTCGCAGGCTCATTAGCGTTTCAAAATCCAATTTTTAATATTGGTTCTAGGCTAATGACATGCCCCTGTCAAGAGGGTATCATTTTAAAGGACGCACGATACCTGGTGCCCAGAGGGAGGGTCGAACTCCCACTCTCTTGCGAGAACCGGATTTTGAGTCCGGCGCGTCTGCCAGTTCCGCCATCCGGGCGTACTGCATACCGACGTGCTGCAGTGCGCCTTTCTAGCATGCCTCCTGCTGAGGGTCAATCGGCATCGCCTCTTTTCTTCGAACAGACCGGTCTGATAGAATGCACCGGCGGTTGAACGTCTTCTTAACGACACAAGCAAAGGAGTAGCGCGGACATGGCGGAAGTGGCATGTGTGACCTGCGGACAAACGGGAGAAGCCATTACCGCTCCCCTATTTCTCGGCAAGCTCGAAGCGGAGGTAAAAGCCAAGGTGTGCACGGGCTGCTGGAAGAAGTGGGAAGGGATGCGCGTCATGGTCATCAATGAGTACCAAGTCAATCTTGGAGACGAAAGCGGGCGTGAACTGGTCCGCAAGCAAATGAAGGCCTTCTTGAAGTTGGGCGAACAGGCTGACTCCTCAAAAATCGCTGAGAACTATCGCCCGCCGAGCGCCTGACCTGACGAATCACAGCGTGTCACATCCCTGAGCCGTATCCTTCCTGAAAAGATTTTCCCTGTGTTGTCGCCGGGTTCGTTGACACGACGAATTCGGAAGTGATAAATAGTACTGTTTTCGTTGTCTCGCTCTCGCCTTAGTTAAGGGCAAGAGGAGCATAGAGGATTCCATTCGATATGATTACGCAGATGCAAGTGAAGGGGTTGATGTTTGACCCCTATAATAACGCGTACATCGTAATCTTGAGAGATGAGGACCAGTCGGAGATGTTGCCCATTTGGGTCGGCAAATCGGAAGCCAGTTCAATCAGCCTGGCTCTGGAGAGCGTCGCGCCTCCCCGCCCCATGACACATGACTTCATGAAGGCCTACCTCGATGCCATCAACGCCAAAGTCATCAGTGTCGTCATTACCGACTTGAATGAGAACACCTACTACGCCAAGATCCATTTAACCTATGAAGACTCCGAATATACCGTGGATTCCAGGCCAAGCGATGCGATCGCCCTTGCGCTCCGATCACAAGCCCCGATCTTTGCGAATGAATCGGTCATCCGGAAGCAAACTTCTGAAGAGCTTGATCAATGGCTTGAAAACTTGAAACCTGAAGACTTTGGGAAATTGGACTCCTGACCCCGTACACCATGCCGGAACATACATCTCATACTGCCGGGACGCTGATCGGACTGACCGTCGATCGGGTCGTTGAAGATTCGAATACCGATACGAGGATTCTCGTATTGTCGCGCATTGACGGCGGAACCGAACTGTTCACGGTCTGGGTCGGGGCAGCAGAAGGTGAATCGATCCGGCGGGCCTTGGACACATCGGTCACGCCACGGCCCATGAGCCACGATCTGATCAAGAGTTTCGGCGAACACTTCGGAGTGAAAACCGAGCGAGTGGTCTTGACGGATGTGAAGAGCAGTACCTACTTCGCGACCGTCTATCTTGAAAGCAATGGAGTGACACGAACCATTGATGCCAGGCCCAGTGACGCGATTGCGTTGGCACTCCGCTGCCAGGCACCGATTTATGTCACTCAGGATGTCTGGAAACGGCGGAGCGGGCAGAATCTGGATGCCTGGCTGTCGAAACTTGACACGAAGAATATCGGAACCCAGGAAGTGTAGGCTTCATTCAATTCATTCTTGCGAGAGGTGGAGACTGTGCCATGACGTATCTCGAAAAACCAGCCGACGTGAAAGAAACCTGGCATCTGGTGAATGCCGAGGGAAAGACACTGGGACGCCTGGCAGCCCGTGTTGCCGGTATCCTACGGGGTAAACACCGCCCAACGTTCACACCAAACGTAGACATGGGTGACCATGTGGTCGTCGTCAATGCAGAAAAAATTCAGCTGACCGGCAGCAAGATGGAGACCAAGCTCTACCGGCACCACACCGGCTATCCCGGCGGTCTCAAAACCAGCTCGGCGGAACATCTGTTCCGAAAAGATCCCACAGAATTGCTGACGCGGGCAATCGAAGGCATGCTCCCCAAGAATCCGCTTGGTAACGGCATGGCCAAAAAGTTGCGGGTATACACCGGCCCCAACCATCCGCACCAGGCACAAAAGCCGGAACCGATTTCTCTCTAGGTATCAGACGTTGGACGTAAGGAGGCGCATCGAAATGGCAACAGCCACACAGTACGCAACAGGTCGAAGAAAATGCGCGGTGGCCCGGGCTTGGGTCACCGGAACTGCGGGTGAAATTACTATTAATGACAAGCCTCTGGAGAAGGTCTTCCCTCGCCTCACCCTCAGGCAAATCATCCAGCTCCCGCTCGAAATGGCCGGGCTCATGGGGAAGTATTCGATCAGTGCCACCGTCCACGGCGGTGGACCGACCGGCCAGGCCGGCGCACTCCGGCACGCGATCGCACGCGCTCTCGTTGCGATGACGCCCGCCACGCGGCCGCCTCTCAAGAAAGAGGGGCTGCTCACGAGAGACTCTCGCGTCAAAGAACGAAAGAAGTACGGACAGAAGGGCGCCCGCAAGCGCTTCCAGTACTCGAAACGGTAAGGGTTCACAGGAGTCGACAGAAGAAAAGGGAAGGCTCCTCGCCTTCCCTTTTTCATGTCCGATCGCAGAGGTCTTCGAGCCTTCACACACATGCAGGTCACGTCATGACCAAGAAGTTTCGCATTGCCATTGCCGGTGCCAGTGGATACGCCGGAGCCGAACTCGTTAGGCTCGCCGCCGCCCATCCTTATTACGAAATCACAGCGGTGACCTCTGAGAAATCCGCCGGTCAGTCGGTCGCATCCGTCTTCCCCAGCTTGACAGGCATTGTCGAACACCGATTCGAAGCCCTGGCCCCTGAAGCGTTGACCGAACGAGCGGACGCAATTTTTCTGGCGCTTCCCCACACGAAGTCGCAAGACCCGGTCGCCACCTGCCTCAAAGCCGGTAAGCTGGTGGTTGACCTGAGCGCCGATTATCGGCTCAAGGATGCCACGACCTACGAGACCTGGTACAAGACCCCGCACCTCCATCCGCACTTGCTCCGGGAAGCGGTCTATGGATTGCCGGAATTGCACCGGGACGCGATCGCCAAAGCGACGCTCGTCGCGTCACCCGGGTGTTATCCGACCGCAGCAATCCTGCAGTTGGCCCCGTTGATTGCCAGACGTTTAGTCCAGCTGGATACTATCGTGATCGACGCAAAATCCGGAATCTCCGGAGCGGGACGGAGTCCGGCCCTCCCCTATCATTTTCCGGAAGCCCATGAGTCGTTGGAACCGTACAAGATCGGACAGCATCGCCATATTCCAGAAATCGAGCAGGAGCTTTCACACGTAACCGGGTGCGCCGTCACAGTCACCTTTACGCCTCATTTGGTGCCGATGAATCGTGGCATCTTGAGCACGGCCTACTGCAAACTCCTCAATCAGGTACCGCTTGCCGATCTGCGTGCACTCTACAAAGAGTTCTATAAGAGCGAACGGTTCGTCCGACTTTACGAAGACATTGTTCCCAACCCGCGGTACATCAAGGGCTCTAACTTTTGCGATGTGGGCGTCTACACTGATCCCCGGGCCGGATGGGTTGTGACAGTCGCCGCCGTCGACAATCTCGTCAAAGGCGCGGCCGGCCAAGCCATCCAAGCTATGAATCTGATGATGGGTATTCCAGAAGAGAGCGGCCTCACCATGCCGAGCAGCTACCCGTAAGGACTCGACTGCTGACGACCACGTCATCGGGCACGCCAGCGGATACAACATAATGAACCACGATCAGACAGCCGGCGTCACCGCGCCCCTCGGCTTTCAAGCAGCCGGCATGCACTGCGGGATCAAGAAACCTGGAATTCCCGATCTGGCACTGGTCATATCGGATATCACGGGCCCCATCGCCGGGGTCTTCACCAAAAATCGCGTGGCTGCCGCGCCCGTCCTACTCGACCGGATTCACCTCCGCCGGCAGCAGGGACGGGCGATTCTCGTCAACAGCGGAAACGCCAATGCCTGCACCGGCGCACGAGGGCTCGCCGCGGCAAAGACGATGGCCACTGCCGTCGCGCAGCGCCTCTCCATTCCTGTGCATCAGGTCTTCGTGGGATCGACCGGCGTCATCGGCCGGGTGTTGCCCATCGATCGCATCGAGACTGGCCTCCCAACCTTGATCGCCCGGCTGAGCCGTCAAGGTGGACCACAGGCTGCCCAGGCGATTCTTACCACCGATCTCCGTCCCAAAACCGTCGTCATTCGAGGAAAGATCGGCGGCCGGACGGTGACGATCGGCGGCATGGCCAAAGGATCCGGCATGATCCATCCCAACATGGCCACCATGCTGGCCTACCTCACGACCGATGCCGCGATCGCACCGTCAGCCCTTCAATCAGCACTGAGAAGCGCTGTCGACCACTCGTTCAACTGCATCACCGTGGACGGGGACACCAGCACCAATGATACCGTCCTCTGTCTTGCCAACGGGCTGGCCAAGAATGCTCCGATTCGGAGAGGGACTCCGAATTATGATCGATTCGTGCGACTGTTGACTGACGCGGCAGAACAGCTCGCCTTGTCTATTTGCCGCGATGGCGAAGGTGTGACAAAAGTCGTGAAGGTCGCGGTGGCGGGAGCCACGACGGTCTCGGCTGCGAAGCGGGTCGCTTCCACGATCGCGACGTCCAATCTTGTGAAAACCGCATTGTTTGGAGAAGACGCCAATTGGGGACGCGTCATGGGCGCGATCGGCCGCTCTGGAGTCCCGATCAATCCCGAGAAAGTGGCGGTGCGCTTCGGCGACATCATCATGGTCAAACAAGGCATCGGCGTGGGACTCGCCGCTGAACGGAAGATCGCCCGGGTCTTCAAGCAAAAGGAGTTTACGATCTCCGTTCACTTGGGGCAGGGCCGTGCCCACGCGCATATGTGGACTACCGACCTCTCCTACGACTATGTCCGCATCAACGCAAGCTATCGATCTTAGAGAAGAATCTGATCCGGCAACTTGAAAAGCGACCATGACTGTGATAGCGTGCGCGGTCGGTTGACGATCGGACAGAGAAGGCCGTCCTATTCCGCCCATCGGCGGATGGGAAATTATTTAAATCCAACATCGGCGTGAACACACGCCGCCTGGCTTGAGAATAAGGGGCTGGACGCCCCTCACCCCTTGTGGTGCTCTGCAAGCCTTGAAGGGAGGTGAAGGCATGGGAGTCGTAGCGATCAAGGAATTACTGGAAGCCGGCGTGCACTTCGGGCACCAGACGAACCGCTGGAATCCAAAAATGAAGAAATTCCTCTTCGGCGAACGCAACGGCATTTACATCATCGATCTGCAGCAAACCCTGACCCGCATGGAGCAGGCCTATGCCTTCGTCCGAGATACCGTAGCGGCCGGAGACTCCATTCTGTTCGTCGGCACCAAGCGCCAGGCTGCGGAGATCCTTGAAGAGGAAGCGAAGCGGGCGAATATGTTCTTCGTCAATCAGCGGTGGCTCGGCGGCATGTTGACCAACTTTCAAACAATCCGCCGCAGCATCGACAAAATGAAAAAGATGGAAGCCACGTTGCTGAACCCCAGCGAGCATGGCCTTAAGAAAAAGGAAATCCTTCTGATGCAGAAGGACATCGCCAAGCTCCAAAAGTATCTGTCGGGCATCAAGAACATGCGGAGCCTGCCGGGTGCCGTGTTCATCCTGGACACCCGTATAGAGAAAATTGCCGTACAAGAGGCGACCAGGCTGGATATTCCCGTGATCGCCATCCTAGACAGCAATTGCGACCCCGATTATATCACGCACCCGATTCCAGGCAACGACGACGCGATCCGCTCGATCAAATTGATTACATCCAAGATTGCGGACGCGTGCATCGAAGGCGCGCACCTCAAGACACAGCGTGAAGAAGCGGAATTTCAGGCGTCTCCCGCGGCCCATGACAAGAAACCGGCCGCTCGCATGGAAAGTGTCCCGGCAACCTAAATTCGATCATCGGACGGCAGTGAACCATTCCATTACATCAGACGGCGAAGGATAAGGGACCATGGCAGGATCAAGTCAGCTCGTAAAAGAACTTCGTGAAAAGACCGGCGCCGGCATTTTGGATTGCCAAAAGGCCCTCACCGAGAACGGGAACGACATCGAGAAGGCCATCGACTATCTCCGGCAAAAAGGTCTCGCGGCGGCGGCGAAAAAGTCCGGGCGCGAGACGAACCAGGGGCTCGTTCACTCCTATATCCATATGGGAGGCAAGATCGGCGTCCTTATCGAAGTCAATTGCGAAACGGATTTTGTTGCGCGCAATGAGGAGTTCAGATCGTTTGTCAACGACCTCGCCTTACAGGTGGCGGCGGCCAAACCGACCTACGTGAAGCGGGAAGATATCGCCAAAGAGGTCCAGGACAAGGAGCGCGCAATCTACGAAGCGCAGGCCAAAGAAATGGGCAAGCCTCCTGCCGCTTGGCCGAAGATCGTGGAGGGCAAACTCGAAAAGTTCTACCAGGAGAACTGCCTGCTGGAACAATCCTTCATCAAGGACCCGGCCGTCATCATCAAGGACCTGTTGTCCCAAAAAATAGCCAAGATCGGCGAGAACATGAACATCCGCCGGTTTACCCGCTACCAACTGGGCGAAGCATGACCACTGCCAAATACCGGCGCCTCCTTCTGAAAGTGAGCGGGGAGATGTTGGCCGGTGAGCAGGGTTACGGCATCCAACCCTCCATCCTCGAAGGCCTGGCGGCTGAAATAGCGTCCGTCGTTGCGCTCGATGTTCAAGTGGCCGTCGTCATCGGCGGTGGGAATATCTTCCGGGGAATTGCCGCCAGTGCTTCCGGCATGGAACGGGCGTCTGCCGACTATATGGGCATGCTGGCCACGGTGCTCAATGCCTTGGCACTCCAAAATGCCCTCGAACGGATCGGCATCAACACGCGTGTACAATCCGCCATTGAAATGCGCCAATTGGCGGAAGGATACATCCGCCGGAGAGCCATTCGCCATCTGGAAAAAAACCGCGTAGTGATCTTCGCCGGGGGCACGGGTAACCCGTACTTCTCAACCGACACAGCCGCTGTGCTCCGTGCTATGGAGATCGGCGCGCAAGTCATCATGAAAGGCACGAAGGTGGACGGCATCTACGACGCCGATCCAATGAAACATCCTGGCGCCACGAAATACACCGACATTCCCTTCATGGCCATCTTGAATCAAAACCTCAAGGTGATGGATTCGACGGCTATCAGCCTCTGCATGGATAACAATCTTCCGCTTATCGTTTTCAACCTCAAGATCAAGGGAAACTTCAAGCGAGTGGCGACCGGCGACCCTATCGGAACTCTGGTCACCGCCGGCCAACGTTGACCTCAACACGGAGTATCGCCATGTCCAACGCAGCCGTGGTTCGGCAAAAGCTCATCACCCACATGGAACAGGCGGTGGAGCACCTGAAACGGGACCTCGCCGGCCTCCGCACAGGCCGCGCCTCGGTCGCCCTCCTCGACGGAGTTCGGGTCGACTATTACGGCACTATGACACCGTTAAAACAGGTCGCCAACGTGTCCACACCTGAAGCGCGATTGCTCACCATCCAACCGTGGGAGCCCAACCTGATCAAGGAGATCGAGAAAGCGCTGGCCAATTCCGGATTGGGAGTGACCCCTTCCAACGATGGGAAAATGATCCGCGTCCCGCTCCCGCCGCTGACCGAGGAACGACGAAAAGAGCTGACGAAAATCTGCAAGAAGCATGGGGAAGACACCAAAGTGCAGATTCGCGGCTTCCGGCGCGATGCGAACGAAGAGTTGAAGAAACTCCAAAAAGATGCCAAGCTCACGGAGGACGAGCTGCGGAAATCCGAACAGGAAACCCAAAAGCTCACCGATCAATTCGGACAGAAGATCGACGACGTCATCAAGAAGAAGGAACAGGAGATCATGGAAGTCTGAGGTTCAGGCTTCTCTCCTGTCCCCCGGCGTGCTAACCACTTCGACATTTCTCCCAACCAGTGCCTCAGTCGATCTGACCGCCCTGGTCCACAACCTGACCCAATTCCGTAAAACACTCGTTCCCGGCTGCGACATCATGGCCGTCGTCAAAGCTAACGCCTATGGCCATGGCGCCGTCGAAACGGCCAAAGCGTTGCTTCGCCAAGGAGTATCGCGTATCGCCGTCGTGTCGATCGAGGAAGGGATCACCCTTCGGCAAGCCGGCATCAGCGCGCCGATCGTCATTCTAGGCGCAGTTTTTCCAGAACAATTCACCGACCTGTTCGCTCATCAACTGACTCCTGTGGTGAGCGACGCCGGTACCCTCCCCAAGCTGGCACAAGCTGCCTCATCGTTCCAAAATCCCTACCCCATTCATCTCAAGGTGGAAACCGGCATGGGGCGTCTGGGAATCACACAGGATGAACTGGCGAATCTCTTCGGCTCACAGGGATTCCCGCGCACGCTGCATTTGGAAGGACTCATGACCCATCTGGCGGACGCCGATGGGCCGGCTACGGACACGACACAGGAGCAGGTGGCTCGCTTTCGCAAGGCCATTGGCATCGTGACGGCAAGCGGATTCAGGGTGCCGTTGATTCATGCGGCCAACAGCGGCGGAGCAGTTCGATTTCAGGAGGCGCAATTCTCACTTGTTCGCCCCGGCATCATGCTCTACGGGTATCACACCTTGCCTAAGTCCGTTCCTGTCCCCGAACTGAAGCCGGTTCTTTCCCTGAGAACGTCCATTGCTCAACTCCGGACCGTTCCACCCGGGCACAAAGTCAGTTACAACGGCACCTTCACCGCAAAACAACCAACCACAATCGCGGTGTTGCCCGTCGGATATGCGGACGGAGTGAGTCGCCGTCTTTCAAATCGTGGCTGTGTCCTCATCCATGGGCAACGCGCCCCGATCGCCGGCCTAGTCTGCATGGACATGATCATGGTCGATGTCACCAAGATCGTCGGGGCAACCATCGGCGACGAAGCCGTCCTCATCGGCTCCCAGGGCGCCGACCGGATTACCGCCGACGACATCGCTGAATGGACCGGCACGATCGCCTATGAAGTTCTCTGCACGATCGGACCGCGCGTTCCACGACAGTATCACTCCTCATGAGTTGAGGCCGCTGCATCTCCGTCCATTCAAGGTCAGCAGATCGAACCGCTACTGTCTCTCGTAAAACAGTTCCACCGCCGAAGCGATGCCGTGCAGGCGGCCTCTTCTGAATGACCCATCAAGCCGATTGCGGAGCGAACGGACCCCGCCTTCGTCATTCCGCTTTGCGACCCCCTGGGATAACATCATCTCCGTCGCGACTTCGACCAGGCGCTGTGCACGCCCCTGCATGTCCTCTGTCACAAACTCATCGACAATCTCCGCCGCCCGCCTTTCGACGACCGGTTCGAGGAATGAATCATACCCCTGCTCGGCGATCGTCATCCCCCGAAGCACTTTCAGCTCCACTTTGATTCGTGACACATTCTGCATGAGAAGGGCAAAGAGTTCCTTGCGCCCTTCGTCGAACAGTTTCTGTTCCATCTGTTCGAGCACGACACCGGGATCGACAGCTTCGGCACGCGGTTCGTCTCCCCAGGAGAGCCGGTCATAGGTCCGACGCTTCTCCGCGTCGCTGATGACTTCATAGGCGGTGTTGATTTCTCGAATCTTCTCTTCGGCTTGAGGACTGTTGGGGTTGCGATCCGGGTGGTGCTCGAACACCAACTTGCGATAGGCCTTCTTGATCTCCTCGTCGGACGCTTCGCGGGAGACACCCAAGATTCGGTAGTAGTCAATTCGCACCATGGGAGGACTATAGCACGTGGGTTTCGAGCGCTTCACCTTGACACCTGCGGCAAACAACCCTAGCCTGCTCCGACCGATGCATCCCCTCAACCCTCAGCTCGCTTCGCCGACTCATCGAGGCGAGCCCTCGACACGCGCTCCACAAATATGGCGGCACCATAGTCGTGAGGTCTATCAGTGAACGCGCGATCCTGGCGATCCGGCGTCACACCGTATCAATGGCTGGTGTTGTTCGTAGCCTGGCTAGGATGGGTCTTCGACGCGATGGATGCGACGATTTACGCCATTGTCCTCCATCCGGCCCTCCACGACCTGTTGCACACAAGCAGTGGTCCGCCGACGACCGAACAAATCGGCTGGTACGGCGGCATCATCTTTTCGATTTTTCTCATCGGTTGGGCCATCGGTGGGATTACATTCGGCATTCTGGCCGATCGATTCGGCAGGACAAAGGTCCTGATGGCCACGATCATCATTTACGCCGTCTTCACCGGCGCCGCTGCGCTGGCAGAGACCTGGTGGCAACTCGCCTTGTCACGTTTTCTCACAGCGCTCGGCATCGGTGGTGAATGGGCGGCTGGCGCAGCCATTGTGGCGGAGACCTGGCCGGAGGATAAACGAGCCAAAGCGGCGGGCATTCTCCAATCCGCCTGGGCCGTGGGGTTCTTTCTCGCTGCGACCATGAATCTGACTTTGAAGGAAAGCTACGGGTGGCGTGGACTCTTTGTAATCGGAATCCTTCCAGCCTTCGTCGCGCTGTTCGTCCGCTGGTGGGTTAAGGAACCGGAACGGTGGACCCATGCGCATGAGCAGCAGGCCGTTCCCCTCACTGCGATTTTCGATGGTGCATTGCGGCGATCGACGTTGGTGGGGTCGGCATTGGCCTTCGTGGCGGTCTTCGGCCTCTGGGGATCGACCAATTGGGCGCCGACGCTGATTCGCGAGCTGCCGGATTTGAAGGGGCAGGACCCGGCAATTCTCACCAAGTATGTCAGTTACGCCATTATGGCGCTGAATGCCGGTGCGATCTTCGGCTATCTCGGCTTCGGCCCATTGGCAGACCGGTTCGGGCGCCGGCCGGTGTTCGCCTTCATGTGTCTTGGCAGTTTCATTATGCTCCCAGTCACGTATCTCGTACCATCCAGCTATAGCGGAGTGTTGATGCTGTTGCCGATTCTTGGCTTCTTCAACAACGGCATCTTCAGCGGGTTTCCCATTTATCTACCGGAACTTTATCCAACTGCCCTTCGGGCTACCGGAGCTGGATTTTGCTTCAACGCCGGGCGTGTGTTGGCCTCCGCTTCACCATTTCTTACTGGGTGGCTGGTAGCGACATTGGGGTCCTTTGGCCGTGCCGCCAGCACCGTCGCCCTGATCTATCTGTTTGGACTTGTTGTGCTATTGTTCGCTCCGGAGACGAAAGGCCGCCGATTACCTGACTAGCTATTGACTTAGAACCTTCCCTGATTATCTAACGGCCATGGAAACCACACACAACCCACGGATGCTCACCCACGATGAACGAAAAGCGGCAGAGGCTGCCTTCACAGGACGGCCGTTCAATCCGGATTGGTCCGACTCCGCCATGAAGGTGTACGAGGGGTTGATTCACGCCCTGCCGACTTTACCGGAGGAGTCCCCAATCCTGCATCAGCCGCAGTCCGACCCGCTCAATTCTGAAGGGGTGGAAACCACGCTTCCGTTACCTGCCGCCCCGGAATCCAGGAGCGAGGATAAGACACAGCCAGACGAGCTGTCAGAGACACAAACTCAGGGCTCTGTCCCTCAACTGATCACCAATCGCCAGGAAGCCATCCAGGCTGGCATGCTTATCGATGTGACAGAGGATGCGAAACAACTTGGCTTGACCTTCCCGGTGACTGTCACCAAGCCGCTCTGGGATATCGGGATTGCGCCGATCCCGGAACTGTCTGAAGAGGACAAGGCGGAACGGTTACGTGATGTACTGATGGCCTTTCGCCT
>JAYWIP010000006.1:0-8718 GCA_039794465.1 Nitrospira sp. | reverse complement strand
TCGCCCTTTGTAAACTGGTGATCGGCTCCGAGCAGTACCTCCATGCGTTTCTTGACTTGTAGTTCCTCGTAGAGTCGCTGGCTTTGGTGCAATGGAACATGTTCGTCCTTATCCCCCTGAACGATGACAGTTGGAGCGGTGATCGATCGGGCTGGTTCATAGGCAATCCGGCGCAAACAGTCTTCATAGAACGCGTAGCGAAGGAGGATGCGGTCCTGACCGCCCATAATGTTCGGGACCGTGTCAGTCGATTTCCATTTCCCCATTTCCGCCTCGCCGAACTCCAGACGCAGCTCTTCCGCGAAATCCACGACGGGGCATTTCAAGGCAAGGCAGGCGAGATCAGTTTGCTGCGCGGCGACCAAGGTCGCCACCAGCCCGCCGAAGCTGGAGCCCATCAAGCCGATGCGGCGATAGCCCTTCTGTCTCACGAGATCGAGCGCGGCCTGGGCCTGGTCCACTGCCAGCGTATTCGTGATCTGTTCGAATGGCCCGTCGCTTTCCCCGTGCCCGAAGAAGTCGAAGCGAAACGTGGCGATGCCCCGGTCGGTTAACAGGCGAGTCAGCGTCTTATTCGTTGAACTGTTCTTGCCGGACAGAAACCCGTGGCAGAGAACGGCAATGTGGTCCGTCTCCCTGTCCGGGGTCGTCAGCACGGACGCAACTCGGTGACCGGAGGGGTCAATGAACGAAAAGGAGGATTCCACGGGCGGAATTGTAGCAGAGTTTGTGCGGCAGGTCAGGAGACGCAGGCCAACAGACGAGCACGATCATCCGTTCGTTCCCCGCGTGACGAGTATCGACTCCAGATTGTTCTCCAAGTCGTTGACCACGACCCACTCCGTCGCGCCGGCCTTGCGGACGCGGGCTTCCCACCGGGCCAGGCGGTTGAGATAGAGGCGGGGGTCGGCGTTGTCCGTGCGCAGCTTACTCACATTGAGCGCCACAATACGGAAGCCGTCGAGATCAATCGGAAAATCCCGGACCGTCCCCTTCCCCAATTCCTCCTGCATGTCGGAGAAAATCACGATGGTCTTGATGCCGGACTTCGTCTCGTTCAGATACTCGGCGCCTTGAATCAACGCCCCGGTGATGTCGGTATAGGCGCTTGGCTTGACCGCTTGGGTGAAGGTGGCAATCTTATCTTTGAACGCGCGCTTTTGCGAGGTAGCCTGCGAGGGGCGCTTGTCGAATGTCACCTTGGCCACGATATCCTTTTCGGTGAAGCTGCGGCTCTCCACCTTGGCCACGGCCAGCGAGTCGCCGGGATTCAACGTCGCCAGGAGGTAGTTGATGATTTTCGACGCCTTGTTGGCCTCCTGCGCATAGGTGCCGGACGTGTCGACCAGCAGATACACGCCGTGGCTGTGCATCCGGCTGTCCCCGCAGGCGCCGGAGAACAGCAAGCCGAGCAACAGCACGACGACGGTGAGATGTGTGTTCATGCCGCTCTCCTGGATTTTGCAAGCGCCACATCGTCTGTCTCCGCCGATGCGCCGGAGCGCCACGCGATGGCCCAGCGTTCCAGCATCAGCGGCACGACGATCGTGATGTCGTAGGCCAGTTCGAGGACTTTGGCGGATCGCTTAAAGAGCAGACCGACGAATCGGAGGAGGACGCCGAGGCCGCGCATGCCCTGCATCAGGGCGACCCCGAGGACGGTGCGGAGTGAATGCACCAGGCTCTCGAACGGGATCGCCACGAACGCCAAGGCGAACGGCAGCACGAAGCCCATGACCATCTGTCCGACCATTGGGATGCTGGTCAAAACCCCATCCGGCGGGGCCGGCGTGACAGAGGCGAGGTCGCGCATCAGCGCCGTTTTGTCGGCGATGAGCATGTCGCGCATCAGCGCGAGGGAGGATTCGATCCCGGCCAGAATGGTCAGGAACACCAGGGAGGCGATCATTAACCGCCGGCGCATGCGATCGTCCATGCTGGCGATTCTGGGAAACAGCTGCGTGATTCGGAGTGATTCGAGCAGGAACAGTCCCATCGACGCTTCCATCAGAATGATGACCAACGCCGCGACATCAGAAGTCTTCAAACTATTCGTGAGATAATCGCTGGCGCCCACCATTTCCGACATCGGCAAGGCGATCAACTTATAGTTGATGAAGGTGCCGCCCGCCGCGATGACCATCACCAACGCTGAGATGGCCAGCTGGACGAACGACGAGACCGTCAGCGCATGCTCGGCTTTACTGTCCTTGGCCCGGATGCCCTCGAACGTCTGCATGTGATTATCGATCTGCTTCGCGTTGGTCTGAAGCGTGACCATCTTCTTGTCCATCTCGCCGATCAGTTTCTCCACGGTGCGCCATGACGGCTGCATGGCGTTGAGAATCTTGTGCCGTTCTTCATAGGAACGGCGGAACTCGGCGATCGTCTTGTCGTGGATCTTCTGGATGGATTTGTTGATGTCTTCCAACAAGGTGCGCGGGATGTCCCCTCCCGATTTGATTTGCGCGATTGATTCGAGCGCGGAGACCCATTCCGGCGAAGGGGGCGGGACCGTGCCGCACTTGCGGTAGTCGTCTTCGATGCGCGTCGCCTCTTCCAGCATTTTCCGCTGGAGCGCGGGAAATTCCTGAAGATCCTTGCGGATGAGGTTGCCGACGCGCTCGAACTCCCGATCGATGAGGACGGCTTCGCTTTCCTGCCCGTGCGCCAGCAGCACAGCCTGATTGCGCAGTCGTATGCCCTCCGAGGCCTGGAGCAGCCACCGCGAGACGAATCGTGTGCCCTGGGATGCCAGCGTGCACGACGAATGGATGATGCCGTGCATCGGCTTGCGCGCGGCATAAAGAAATACCATCGCGAGGAGGCCCAGTGCGAACACGGACAAGGCGACGTGGTCGGGCCAAAAGAGCCAGGTACTCCAGTTCGTCATCACCGGACCTCCCTTTACGGACGCTGCGACGTTCAATTGTTGAGTCAGTAGAGACATCACGTGATTCCTGCCACGGCCTCTATCACTGAGAGCAAGAAACAGGCTGAAAGCCTGGCTTCTCAAGGGCCTGATAAGACAGGGGGGTGACGGATGTTCGGAAGGTCCAGAGGTCAAAATTGTGCCATGCGCAGGGATCAGCCCACATTATTCATGGCGGTTCGTGACGAAACCGCCATGACGCCAGGCGAGACGGGCACGCGGAGCTCCGAGAGACTAAGGCATACTTGAAACAGTATGTCGAGGTCGCAAGGGGCGAGCCTGCCCGCCGTAGGCTTGTCGTAGCGGCGTATCGACGGTTGCAGTCGAAGCGTTCATGGATAATGCGGGCTAGGGACAGCCGGGCGGGCAGAGTCTTCAGGCTATTTGAGGAAATAGAAGTGGTCGGTCGGTCCGTGCCCGTGGCCGATCGCCAGGCCGTGGCGAATCGCTTCCGTGAGGTAGGTTTTGGCGGTGTGTACTGCGTCGCCGATCGGCTTGCCGAGCGCCAGATGCGCGGCGATGGCGGAGGCGAATGTGCAGCCGGTGCCGTGGGTGTGCGGAGTGTCGATGAAGTCCCCCTTGAAGACGGTAAAGAACCGGCCGTCATACAACAGATCGGTGGCGCGTTCAGTCAGCAGATGGCCCCCCTTGATCAAGACGTACTTGCACCCGAAGGCGTGGATCACTTTCGCCGCCCGCCGCGCATCGGCCAACGACTTGATCTCAATGCCGGAGAGTTGCTGGGCTTCATGGACATTGGGGGTGACAAGCAATGCCAGCGGAAACAGTTTCGTTTTGAGGGTGTCGATCGCATCCGGCTTCAAGAGGGCATGGCCGCTCTTGGAAATCATCACCGGATCGACGACCAAGTTAGCGACGTTTTGTGGCTTCAACATCGCGGCTACTGTTTCGACGATAACGGCCGAACCGAGCATCCCGGTCTTCACAGCGGCGACGTCGAAATCGTCGAAGACGGCGTCGATTTGGGAGGCGATGATCGCAGAAGGCAATTCAAAGACGTCCGTCACCTCTTCCGTATTCTGGGCCGTAATCGCCGTGATCACCGACATGGCGAAGACGCCGTTTGCGGACATGGCTTTGATGTCAGCCTGAATGCCGGCGCCTCCCCCCGAGTCGGATCCGGCAATGGTCAGAACTTGCTTCCGTGTATGCGACATACGTCTATTGTCCTGGTCACAGGTGGAACCGGATTCTGCGCACAACGATTGAACCGGGGCCATTATACTCAGGACAGGGCAGGTGTCTCTAGTTTCTTGGCTCAGTTTATCGGCAAGCGTTTCACTATTCAGTTAGGTTGCGTTGGTCAAACGCGATAGAACCTACCTGCGTCACAGTCCGATGGAGCCCAATCAGGGGTATTGTTCCGGCTCATTTCTGAATAGGGCAATGGAACCATCTTGCAAGAGACTGCGCCATTGGCGTAGCATGGGCTATGCGGTTCGTCGAGACCCCGGTATTTACCGCCGCGCTCCGTCGTCATCTTGACGATGAGATGTATCGCGCACTCCAGTTGGCAATGTTGCTTCGTCCTGCCCAAGGCTCACTTATTCAGGGTGGAGCAGGATTGAGAAAGCTTCGTTGGGCGGCGCCGGGTCGAGGTAAGCGCGGGGGCGTACGCCTCATCTATTATTGGGAACCGGCAAGCCAGACATTTTACATGCTGTATCTCTATGCGAAGAACGAGCAGGGCGATTTGACGTCCACACAGCTCAAGGCGCTGGCGAAACTGGTTCGGGAGGAATTCACATGAAGGACGCGGCATTTCAGGAACTACTGACGAGCATCCGGCAGGCGGGGAAAATACGGCGAGGGGTCATGAAGCCTGCTCGAGTGACGACCTTTCGACCGACCGATGTGAAGAGTGTTCGGGAAAAGCTCAAGGCGTCACAAACCGAGTTTGCCCTGATGATCGGGGTGAGCGTGGCAACCTTGCGCAACTGGGAGCAGGGAAGGCGCACCCCTGACGGCCCAGCACTCGCGCTTCTGCGCGTTGCGACTCGGAACCCTCGCGCGGTAGCCGAGGCTCTACACCGTGAATCGCGCAAAGGCGCAGCGTAGGCAAGGCTAAGTTGTAGAAGTCGAGTAGGCTGTGAGATGAGCCAGTGCTCTTTCAGCTGGCCTTTGCTGTCACGCGTAATTTGACGTGAGCCTTTTTCTGAAGCGCGTTTACGATGCTGAAGAAGTTATCCGTGCTGGGGTTTCCACGCGGAGCCAACATTCGATGTAAGCTCTTGCTTGGTTTCTTGAGCGTCAGGGCCAGCTCTTCAAACCCTACAGTAGCATTGACGAGATCCCGGAGGATGGCTTTGCCTACGGCGGTGTCGCCTGCGAAATAGGCATTGAGCGCCTCCGTAAAGAGCGCTTCCCGAAAGCGCGGGTCCCGTTCCACACGCGCCGCGATAGTGTTTCTAAATTCCCTTGTGAGTGCCATAGGTCGCTCCGTTCTGTGTTACGTCTTCCTGGTGGTGGTACGGCGGCGATAGTCAGCCCAGCGCTCTTTTGCCGTCTCGATAGCCTGTTGCTGGCGTTGTTTTGTGCTGCCGCCAAGCAGGATCACGAGGCGATCACCGTCTTTGCCAAAATAGATGCGATAGCCAGGGCCTGCATCAATCTTTCGCTCAAAGACTCTAGCCCCAACCCCTTTCACGTTCGACCAATTCCCTGCCGCTAGTTGATAGACTCCCGCAGCAACTTTGGCCGAGGCGACGGCATTGAGCCCATCGAACCATGCGGCGAAAGGTGAGCGGGACTGAAGGTCGAGATATTCGAGTACGCGTATCTCCGACGTAACTATAGTAACGGTTAAGTTACCACTGCGCTTAGGGGACGCGCAAATGTTTTTTCCTGAGCTTGGGAAAGGAATAGGCTTTGGTGGATGAATGACTGGTCTTAATGGATAGGCAGCGGCACAGTCATTGGCGGTGAAGAGTATTCAGGAGGGAGAGGGGAGTCAAGGACGGAGCAGGGAAATGCTACGGGGCCAGAGCGCCACTCATCCGCTAGGACTGTTGCTGCACCAGGAGGGCGAGTGTCAGTTGGTCGGGCATGCCGTCGAAGTACTTGAGCAGGGCGTCTTTGAAGATGGTGTTGTCGGTGGCAGCGGTCAGAAACAAGGTCATGCAGGACCGGAATTTGAGATAGTCGGGATATCCGAAGATCTCTTCAGTGCTACGACCGTTCACGTTGAGCACAAGCTGCGTACAGGCTCTGAGCCTGGGACCTAGGGTAGGGTGTTGCAAGTAGGCCTTGGCCTCGTCGAGAGAGGCAATGGCGAATTGCTGCGCCGTCCCACTGCGACCAAGACCGGCGATCTGCGGAAAGATAAACCAGATCCAGTGACTGGACTTTCTTCCGGCCCGCAGCTCCTCTAGGACTGTGTCATAGACGCGCTCTTGCGCGTCGAGGAAGCGTTGGAGGTTATAGATGTCTTTCATGAGCGGCCTCGCGACGCGCACCAGAAGTTCACGCTTACTCGATATTGTCCCGTTTTTGGAGATTATGTCGGGCGCACAGAAGCTGGACATTCTCGGCAGTGAGTGAGGTGCCACCTTTGGAAAATGGCAGGATGTGATCAAAGTGGAGTTCGTCAGTTGCTTCACAGAGCTGGCACTTGCCTCCATCCCTTTTCCAAACTTCAAGTTTAACGGATGTGGGGATTAGTCGTCGTCGCTCCGCATCCATATGCACTGGCTGTGCAAAGTCCTCGTCCCCTTTGACTGCTATGAGTTTGAACTTGTACACAACTCGATGCTTATCCTTTTCTTGCCATGCATCGACGAGATGAAACACACCGTTGTATGACCAGATGCCTGAGCGAATCTTTTCGTAAACGCGCACACGCTCTGGGGATCGCTTCCCAGCTTTGAAATTTTGTGCTGCCTCATGGAACCTGCCGTTCTGGGTGAGCCTTCCTGATGGAAGCGATCCAGGCTGATCAACCACCTTTGGGTTAGGACAGGACATGGTTTTTGGATGGTCATGTCCCTCATAGATCAGTGTGGTTCCACCGTCTTCGAGACGATCGCGGTAGGGAGCGTTAGGGCGAACTGACATCAAAATAACAGAATGATTTCCGCCAAGGCCGAAATTCATTCCTCGCTGGAGACTGACGCCTTCACGCCGACACATTTCATTGTGCGAGAGAACGTTGTCGCTCATGTATTGATTCGTGACGCCAATTGTGAAGCTTGCCGCGGCGAGTCTACTGTAAAATCCAAAGCTAATTCATCATGCCTGAGGTAATTGATGGGTGATTTCCCGGGGGAAGGTCAGCCGGCAGGACTTCGTCGATCCGCTCCCCCGGAGTGACGGTGAGCTCGTCGCGTCCTTCCATCGGCAGATTATCGGATTAGGCTGCTGCCTTTTTCACCTGGACTTCTGCCCGATGACCGGTTGTGGCTTAGCAAGATGCTGAAAAAGTCCGCCAGCTTTGTTCTCGCCACGTTCAGAGGCTCACGGTATGGAGGCAAGCCGCGGCAAAGTACCTATCCGCTCGCGTCTGATCGAAGCGAGCGGTTCAAGCGAAGCTTGGTGTGTACCTATTCGCCTCTTCGCTCGCTGCGGCCGAGCCTGAGGAGAGGCGCGTCTTGGCGCGCTGGGGTCGGGCGGGTGGGACCATCGGCCATTTTGAGCATCTGCATGGCTATAGGGGGTCGTTTAGAATATTGAGACTGGTGATGGTTTCAGGAGTCCACGAGAGTTTGTCCGCAACCTGCCAGGATTCGAACCAGCAGACTCGGTTACCGCTGACTGGCTACGCGCGTTCGGGATGAGGGACGTTTGCCGGGTTTCTTCGGAACGGGCATGAAGAGTGCGGGTGAGACACCAAAGCGGGCGGCGAGTTGGGTGATTTGACGGACGTTCAAGTCCCGCTTGCCGGAGAGGATTTCCGACACGACGCCTTGGCTGCCGATCTCGGACAAGTCCGATTGCTTAAGCGCATGTTCTTCCATCAATGTGCGGACGATTTCAGAAGCTGGAGCGTCTGAGAAGGGGATATGGGCGTCCTCATACGCTTCGATAAAGAGGCCAAGTGTCTCGGCGAGGTCTGCCAGGGGGTGGGTTTCTTGCTGACCGATTTCGTCCAGGATCTCATCGAGGACGGTCACTGCCCGGTTATAGTCGGCTTCTGTCCGTAACGGACCGAGTGGAATCCGCTGCTGAATGCGGCGGTAGTCGGAGTTAGCGTCCTGAATGTATTTGGCGAGCATGGATCAGGTCCTCCACGTGTTCCGGTCGTATTCTGCGTGCGTCAAGATGCGCCGGTCAAGGGTGGGTGTGAGCCCTATACATATCGGGAACGAGACAGGCAAAGCCGCTCCGCCATCTGATCTGATTGTCGTGGCCTCCGCCCCGTTGACAGAGTAAAACGTGAAGTGTTACAGAACTAGTTCAATCGGAGGCCGTCCGATCGGTCCCGACGTTACACGGAGGATTCCATGGGAGCTCCCGAATCAACGACCCCTGCCGCGGCGCCCCCGCGCCGGCAATTTGTCAACTTCGTCTTCTACAAAGTCGATCCGGCCTGGCGGCGCTTGCCGGAAGACGAACGCACCAAAGGCAAACAGGAATTCCTGCGGGCCGTGGAAGAGTATACCGGGAAAGTCCTGGTGGTGCCCTATTCGGCCGTCGGCATCCGGGGCGATTGCGACCTCATGCTCTGGCGCATCAGCTACGATCTGGACCTGTTTCAGGACATGTCGGCCAAGATGCTGGCCTCAGGCCTGGGCAAATACCTGACCACCCCCTATTCCTACCTGGCGATG
>JAYWIP010000005.1:0-15859 GCA_039794465.1 Nitrospira sp. | reverse complement strand
GGCAAGTTGCCAAAAGAGAAATTGAAAGGGCAACTCCAGAAGATTGCGAACTCACGGACCGGTGGGGCGAAGACCGACGAGGCGCTTGGCAAGACCGGCGCGGGGCCTGAAGGGCTCCCTCACTCCATCATCGTGACGGAGGAGGGCGTGGAGGGTGAGGTGGATCTGGCCAGCCGGGTGGAGAGTGAGGCGGTCGCCACGCCGGTGCAGACTCCGGTTGAAATGAATCCCCCTCGCGATGAAAAACCGGTTGCGACAGAGACCAAGGCGCAGGGGAAGACACCGACGGGAATGAAGGGGAAAGATGCCAAGCCTCCCAGGGGAAAGGCCGCTCAGATGGCACTGTTCAGCGGATCCGATAGACAAGATAGACCGGACAGACCAGACCGACCAGACCGACCAGATAGACGAGACAGACCAGTCTCCGCTACGAAGCCACGAGGAAAGAAGTAAGATCCATGGCGACCAAACAGCACAAGACGACCTCGGTTGAAAAGAAACTCATCGGGTTGGCCGATATGGTGGTGACGGCGGCGGAGCGCTCGAAAGACCCGACGTTCTCAATTCCCATCCGTGCCCTCTCGAACGTGTCGTTCAACGAACGCAAGGGCTTAATCGAGATGGGCGCCAAGAAACAGACCCGCTCGTTTTTCAACGTCGGCATGGCCAAGAAGTTCATGCAGACGATGCTGGTCGCGGACGCGTTGGCGGAATTGCAGCGGGCCGAGCTCACGACCTCGCTCCGCGAAATTTACTACCGGACCAAACACACCATCCAAGATTCTCACGAGAACACGTTTGACACTCAGGACGAGTCCGATCCCGTGATTGAGGATTTAGAAGTATCGCTGGCGGCGTTGCGGGAAGAGCTGCATGTCCGAGCGGAAAACAGCGGAAGCATTGTCGGTCCGGTGGTGTTCGGAGACGACGGCGACCGCGTGGATTGCTCGAAACTGGGGAAGGGCGGCTATTCCGTGCCGTCGATCGTTGAGCCGGAATATCTGGAGATCCGGCGTTGCACGGCGGATTTCGTGCTGCTGGTCGAGAAGGGCACCCAATGGAACCGGTTGTCGGAGGACAAGTTCTGGCGGCGCTACAACTGTGTGCTATTAACGGGCAACGGACAGCCGCCACGCGGTGTTCGCCGTCTTGCCAGACGGTTGCATGAAGAATATCGGCTGCCGGTCTATGTGCTGGTCGATAACGATCCCTGGGGGTACTACATTTATTCAGTGGTGAAGCAGGGCTCGATCAATCTGGCGTTTGAAAGTCAACGTATGGCGATTCCCAAGGCCAAGTTCATCGGCCTGTCCAGTGCCGATCCTGAACGGTACGGCTTGCCGCGCAACGTCGGGATCAAGCTCAACGAGAAGGACATCGCGCGCGCGAAGGAGCTGATGAACTACCAGTGGTTCAAGAAGCCGGCCTGGCAAGCGGAGATCAAGCGGATGCTCACGAGCGGCCTGAAGTACGAGCTCGACGCGCTGGCAAACAAGGATTTCCAGTACCTCACGAAGAAATATCTGCCGGGGAAACTCAAAGACAAAGACTGGCTGGACTAGCCCGCCTTTTCGTCTCTCGTCGTTCGTGACGCGTATCTTGCAAACAAAGATGAAAGACACGCATGTTCCGTTTTGCGCTTCACGCGTCACGAGATACGTTTCACGGAAGGAGCTCGGTCTGCCGAGCGTCCTCGTTTCTATGAACCTCTTATGAACATATTGCCCGCTTGGACCGCACCCCTTCGGGACTGGCAGCGCCGCGCCATGGAGGCCGTGTGCGCCCATCCGACGGCGGACTTTCTGGCGATGGCGACGCCTGCCGCCGGGAAAACCCGGTTTGCGCTGCGCGTCGCGCATGAGTTTCTAAGAACCCAGTCCGCATTTCGCGTGCTGGTGGTATGCCCGACCAGCCACCTGCGCGCGCAATGGTCGGATGCCGCGGGGAAGGTCGGTCTGCAACTCGATCCGGCGTTGACGAACGAACAGGCCGTCGAAGCGTCGGACTATCACGGCGCCGTCGTGACCTACCAACAAGTTTGTCTGGCGCCGGAGATCTTTCAACGAGCCTGCCGGGTCAAGAAGACGCTGGTCATACTCGATGAGCTGCACCATGCGGGCGACGGCAAGAACTGGGGCAAGGCGCTACGAACGGCGTTCGAGCCGGCGGTGTTTCGTCTGATCCTGTCCGGCACACCGTTCCGCTCGGATAACAATCCCATTCCCTTCATTCGGTATGAGCAGGGAGAGAGCCGGGCCGACTTTGCCTACAGCTATTCCGAGGCAATTCAAGACGGCGTCTGTCGGCCGATCGTGTTTCCCAGTTACGAAGGGGAGCTGACCTGGTTTTCCGAAGGCCGCGAACATACGGCGACGTTTGAAGACGGGCTGACCTTCGACCGGCAGAGGGAGCGGTTGAAAACGGCGCTGCTGCAGGAATCCTGGTTGGGACAAGTGGTCGCGGATGCCCATGCGCAGCTCACGCAATTGCGCAAAGAAGAACAATCGGACGCCGGAGGGCTGATTGTAAGCATGGATCAGGACCATGCCCGCTGGGTGGCTGAGCTGATTGCGCGGCTGACCGGTACCAAAGCGGAGGTGGCGGTGTCTGATGATCCAGCAGCCTCGCGCACGATTGAAGAGTTTGCCACGCACAAAAAACAGCAGTGGCTGGTCGCGGTCAACATGGTGAGCGAGGGGGTGGATATTCCGCGGCTGCGCGTTGGCGTGTACGGCACGAACGTGCTGACGGAAATGTACTTCCGGCAGGTGGTCGGGCGCTTCGTCCGTATGCAGGACGGCGTGCCGAATCCACAACGGGCCTGGCTCTATTTGCCCAAGGATCCGGTCCTGGCGCACTATGCCCGTCAGATCAAGACGGAGCGGGATCATGTGCTTGAGGACATCATGCCCGCCGGACAACGGGATCTCTTCGGCCGTGTCACGGTTTCGACCAATGAGTACATGCCGCTGATGGCCGTCGCACGGATGGACAGCGTGATCGGCGAGGAAGAGATGAAAGGGGAGGACAGTGCGACGGCGGTGGCCGAACCACCGGTCTCACTGCACGAGCGGAAGCAGGATCTGCGCGATCTCCACCGGCTGCTCGTCAGCGCCGTCGCCAGAAACAGCGCGATCGATCATCGGCGACTCAATGCCGAGTTAATCGCACGGACAGGGAGCCGCGTCGATCAAGCCACAGTCGAGCAACTGCAGAAGCGCATTCAATTACTGCAGCGGTGGAAAGATCAGGGCTACGACGGAAAGCGGTGAAGCGTTCACATGGCGGCCGTCAGTTTGTGGCCGCTTCCTTGACGAGGTCGCGTCGTGTCGATAGGCCCATGCCCCGACCAGCTCAGTTCGGCGGCAGCATCCATAAGGACCAGCCGATAATGATCGGGACTGCCACATACATGGCCGTCTTGCCGAAAGAATCGTAGACCCCATAAATCAGGATCGCGGAGATCAAGGTGTAGTAGATCCAGCCGATTCCCCGATAGCTGGCACTGTGGTCTGCCGCCAAGGCGAAGGCTGGTGAGCCGAGGAGCAGTCCGGCTGTGAGCGTGGCTATGTGTTTCATTGTGGTCTCCTTCCAAGACAGGTACAAGGACGGGGCGTGGGCCATTTTGAAATAGCATGGTCGCATGTTCATCAAATAAAGACTGGTCAATAGAGCACATCTCTCAATTGAGTCCGGGCGCCATGAAATCAGTTGCGAAATTTACATGCGGCGGCCTGGCTGAATTCAAATTGGCCCACTGCCCCGCCTTGCGCCGAGTTTTCAGCGGGTGCTAAGATCCGAACATCTCAATAGTTTTAGACTTGTTCGGGACGCATCATGCCAAACATTACGTTACTCGTGTCGCCCAGTTGCGGCGCCTGTCCCTCGGCTAAGAGCCTGTGGAAGCAGCTCAAAGTGAAGTACAGTTTTTCCTATCGGGAAGTGGATATCACGACGAAAGACGGTCAAGAGTTGGCGGATCGCCATTCCGTCCGTGCGGTACCCGCCACCATCATCGACGGGCGATTGACGTTCGTCGGGGTTCCGAGCCGGGAGAGCGCGGAAAAGGCAATTCAATTAAAGCTGAAACAGCGCGAAGGGTAGGAGCCGATGGACGACGATGATAATGAGCTCCCGGATCTTCTCCCGCTCATCGCCAAGGGGCCTCCGCCTGATTGCCCGATCTGCGGCGATCCCATGTCGTTCATCGACGGCGATTGGGCCTGCGTTGATTGCAACGGCGAATTGCTGGGCCCGGAAACGGGCTAAACTCGTCGCTCGTGAAGCGTATTCCGCAAGCAAAGATGAGACATACATTCTTTCTATCCTGCCTTTCACGCTTCACGAGATACGCTTCACGAGATACGCTGTAGATGCTCCGCATCGTCACCGGTCGATTCCATCCTTCTCTCGAATCCGCTCTTGTTGATCATCTCATACGCGCGAAGGCCGCTGACCCTCTTGCGCCGATTGGAATCTTCGTTCCATCCAAGCCGCTTGCCGATCGTCTTCGCACGCTGCTCGCCGTCGAACATGGGCTGTCGCTGCTCAACCTGCATATCTTGACCTTCCATCAATTGGCTCTGCGTCTGGTCGGAGACGGGCGAGTCAATCGTCCGTTGCCGCGGGTCGTTGACGAGCTGTTCTTCGAACAACTTGTCCGGCACCTTGTTCATAGCACGCTCAGCAGCCAAGCTCCGTTACAACGGGTCGGGCAATCATCCGGCACATGGGGCGCACTCTGGGCGACGATTCGCGACTTGAAGGACGCGGGTGTCGATCCCGGGCAGGCGGTGCAAGGCCTCCATGAAGGCTATTTCGAGGAAGAAGACCGGGAATGGCTCGGCGCACTTGTGGCACTTTACGCGGCGGTGAAGGAAGCGGGCAGGACGCTTGGAATTGGGACGCCAGACGACCTGGCTGAGGCGCTCATCCCCTCTGTGCCAACTGCTGCGTTCCTCCAGTCGCTGAGGGAAGTGTTCTATTACGGATTCTATGACCTGACGCAGGTACAGCTGTCTCTGTTTGAAGCGGTGAGTCGAACCAAGGACACGACCGTATTCTTCCCCCTCGAAGACGATCCGGCCTATGGATTCGCACGGCGATTTTTCGATCGCTATATACAGCCGCTGGCGATGTCGGATGGTGCGGCGATTCGATTAGAGCAGAAATCCTCCACCGCGGTCCAACATTCCGTCCAGCTCAGCATCCGGAGCGTGATTGGGGCAGAGGAAGAATTGGCGACGACGTGCCGCACGATTCTCGATCTCGTTGAGACTCACGGCTATCGATTCGACGAGATCGGCGTCATTGCCCGTACGCTGGATCCCTACAGTGCACATCTCCAGCCGATCTTCGACCGCCATCGGATTCCCTTTTGCACGACCGCATCGAGGCCGTTGCTTCAGGAACCGATCTGCAAGCTCATCTTGCAGCTGGCCTCCTTGCCGTTGAACGATTTGTATCGCGCGTCGGTGGTGGAGGTCGTGACATCTCCGCTCTATACCACCGATCTGTTTGATGCCCTGTCGACGTTCTACCGGCCCGAACAGTGGAAACAACTGGTTCAAGCCCTGCACATTACGCACGGGGTCGAGGAGTGGAAACGGCTGGAGCGGGCGACCCACGTGTCATTAGATCTCGACGGCGAGGAGATCCTCGCGGAGTCTCTGTCAATTGCGCCGGAGGTCATCACCCTGTGCTGGCAGGTGGTCTCACAGCTTATCCAGGACTGTTCGGTCCTGCCATCGCGCGGAACGATCAGCCGGATGGTCACGGCTTGTCGAACACTCGTCGAACGGCGCCTGCGCCGACCTGATGCATGGGAACCGGCTGCCGAGGACGTTCAGAGTGTTCGCCAGGTGATGATATGGGACGCGATCGATCATATCTGGATCACGCTCATCGAATTGGAGCCGCTGAATGAGGAGATGACCTGGGCCGAATTCGTCGAGTTGCTGACCCATGCATTCGAGCAAACGACGACGCCCCTGCACGAGGGCTCATCACAGGGGGTCATGGTCTTCGACGTGATGGCGGCGCGAGGGGTGCCCTTCAAAGGCCTGTTTGTCCTTGGTGTGAACGACAAAGTGTTCCCCCGCTACATCCGGGAAGATGCCTTTCTTCGGGACCGCCATCGGCGCGTGCTCGACGAGACGCTTGGATTTAAGATCGACGAGAAGCTGACGGCGTATGGAGCAGAGACATTGCTCTTCCATCTGCTCTGTCAGGCGGCGCGCCAGCGGCTCTACCTCTCTTATCAACGGGCCGATGAATCAGGACGCATGTTGGCCGCCTCTCCGTATCTCGGAGAAGCCCGGCGCCGGTTCGGTCAGGATGAACAACCGATAGAGATGGTGCCTCGCCGTCTGAGCGATCAAGTGCTGCAGCGGCCGACCATCAAACTGTTTCTCCCTCCGGTTGAACTGACGCGGTGGCTGGCCCTGAACGGGCAAAACCCGATCGAGCTCGTACAGGCGTTTGGCCGCGATGCGGAAACCTTCCGCCATGCGGCCGAGGCGCTCGGTCGAATCGAAGAGGATGGCGTGACACTGAATCCTTTCGATGGGATGACCGGAGCGGTCGAGCCGCATTGGACCAGGCTCCTCGAACGGGGCGTCGCCCCGACGCCGCTTGAACGGTATGCGCGTTGTCCGTTCCAATATTTTGCCGCGGATGTGCTGCGACTCGAACCAGGCCGCATGGCACTCGGGCAAGAACCGGATGCGGCGCTGGTCGGGACCCTCTGCCACGCCGCGTTGCGCCGTTGTTATGAACACCTCGTGCAGGCCGGGTGGCCGGCTGAACGGGTGGCAGACGAGGCCATCGAACAGATGGTCCGTGCGTCGGTCGAACAGGCGGCGACAGACCTGGATGCGCAGCATCGAGCGGGCCACTATCTGCTGTGGGAGCTGGCCAAAGAACAGATAATGACGCTCGTGCAAGCGGCGGTGAAAGCCGACGAAGCGGAACAAGCCGAGGCTCCAAATGAACCGATTGCCTTTGAGGTGGATGGTGCAGGAACAATTCCCGGTGTTCTTGACGAAGGATTGTTGAAGATCCGTGGCCGCATCGATCGGCTCGATCGAAACCGACACTCCGGCGCCGTACGCGTGCTCGATTATAAATTCAAGGTCGGCTCAGCCATGAAACCGGAAGACCGTCACCTGGCCCAGTCCGCGGTCCGCGGGTATCGGCTGCAGCCGCCGCTCTATAGTTGTCTCACCGTTCCGGGGCAGCCTGCACCGAGCCAGGTGCAGTTCCTGTTTCTCGCTCCCCAATGGCCGGCTGCAATCAGTCGCTCGACGTTTGACACGATGTCGTGGGCATCCGATACCGGGGCGCTCATTCGGCGCACGATCAGCACGCTGGTGGCCGGAATTCGGGCCGGGCGGTTTTTCATTCTTCCGGACGGCTATTGCGACGGATGCGAATTCCGAGTGGTCTGTCGGCGAGAACATGCTCCAACGTGGTGGCGGGCCTATCGCGCGGCCGAACCGAAAGCGCTGAAGCTGCTTCGGACCCAGAAGGTGGCCGATGACTAACGAACTCCTGATTCCGGATCGCATGGCTCGGGAGTCGGCCGAGACGACGTTCGATCGCAACGTCGTCGTCGTGGCCGGGGCGGGAACCGGTAAGACGACTCTGCTCGTGAATCGCCTCGTCTATCTCCTCATGAAAGAGCCGGCTCCGGTCCCGATTACGCAGATCGTCGCCTTGACGTTCACCAACAAGGCGGCGACTGAGATGAAAGTGCGGCTGCGCGAGCGGCTCGCCGTCCTCGCCCATCCGCAGGGCGAGGGGATGCGGCCGGGCGACGGGGGAGCGGTCTCACCCGAAGACTTGCGGGAGCGCTACAGGCTTAGCGGCGACGAAATTGCGAAACGGGCTCGGGCAGGACTCGACGATATCGAAAAGGCCCAGATCGGTACGCTTCACAGTTTTGCCGCGCACCTCTTGCGGCTCCATCCGCTGGAGAGTGGCGTTGATCCCGATTTCAAAGAGGACGACGGCGCGCGATTTGACGAACAGTTCACCGTTGCGTGGGATTGCTGGCTCGACCAGGAATTGAGCCCAGCCGGAGTACACCATCACCAGTGGCGATCGGTGCTGGCATCAACCACTCTCGAATCGGTCCGATCGCTGGCCTGGTCTTTGTGCAGTGAATTAGTCGATCTCCATGTTCTACAGCAGCAACTGGCCTCGACAGTGGTGTCGCCGGCCCTGTCGGAATGGATGCGGCAACTGGGCGCCCGGGCGGAGCAACTCATGGAGGTCTATGACCGGCCGAAACGCCGTAAGGCCGAGCACATGCTTGCCGCCACGGTATCGCTGTTGCGCCTGGTGGCGGAAAAGGGGTTGGAGGGCCGGCACGAGTTGACGTTGTCGGAACGTGAATGGCTCGGCAAAGAGCCGGGAAACGTAGTCGCGGGATGGGAGAAGGGCGATTTCAGAGAGGCCGCTACGATGATCGAGACGGCGCAACAGCTTCTGTCGGTCGATCATGCATTCCTGAACGACCTGTTGAACTTGCTCGGTCCGGTCGTACGGAGCATCCGCGAAACCTTCACCCGGCAGGGCTGGCTTTCCTTTGATGGGTTGCTGTCGCGGGCTCGGGCGCTGCTGTTCGAACACCCGTCTGTCCGTGAACGGATTAAACGGGACTATCGCGCCGTGTTGGTCGATGAGTTTCAGGACACTGACCCGGTGCAGTACGAAATCATCCTTGCCGTCTCGGAGCGGCAGGGGAGCCAGACGGCTCATTGGCGTGATATGGCGCTCGAACCGGGGAAACTCTTTATTGTCGGAGATCCCAAACAGTCGATCTATGCCTTTCGGCGCGCCGATATCGAGGCCTTTGATCGGGTCGTGGAGAAAGTCGCGGCTGATGGCGGCATAGTCCGGACACTGACGACGAATTTCAGAAGCGACGCCGCAGTCTTGGAGCCGGTGAATGAGGTCTTCGATCGGTTGTTCGAGCGCCGGCCGCTGGTCCAGCCGGCGAACGTCCGATTGGAGGTACGCCCCCAACGGCGCCCGGCATCCATCGAGCCCGGAGTGCGTCTCTGTGTCACGACGCCGAACGGGGAAGCAGACACTTTCGATGCGGCAGGAGCGACGAGAGCCGAGAGTGAGGTGCTGGCTCGCTGGCTGACGGACGAGGTCTTGAGCCGCCCTTCGGTGAAACCGGGCCATGTGGCCTTGTTGTTCCGAAAGCTCACGCAGGCCGATGCCTATCTCGATGCCTTGCGCCGTTACGATATTCCCTACGTCATCGAGGGAGAAAAGCATTTCTATCGCCGCCAAGAGGTGATCGATCTCGTCAATCTGTTGCGTATCGTGGATCATCCTCATGACGAGATCGCCTTGACCGGTCTCCTGCGCGCACCGCTTGGAGGGCTGACGGATCGGGACCTCTATGAGCTCAAGCAGGCGGGGCACTTTAATTATCTCCATGCCGCGCACCTCGAGACGTGGACGCATGCCCGCGCTGCTGCCGTGAGGCGGCTCTATGAGCATCTGGCCTGGCTCCACCGGGCCGTGCCGGTTCTCCCTTTGGCCGAAGCGATCGAACTGCTGTTTGACCGATTGCCGCTTCTTGAGCTGGCCGCTGCGTCGCTCCATGGCGAACAGGCCGTGGCGAATCTCATGAAGGTCAAACAGACGG
Organism: Nitrospira sp.; assembly: GCA_039794465.1. GTDB lineage: Bacteria > Nitrospirota > Nitrospiria > Nitrospirales > Nitrospiraceae > Nitrospira_D. Next base: position 6,192 of record JAYWIP010000005.1, on the reverse strand, counting down.
CCGCGTCATTGGCCGACCGGCCCCATATGACGCTGAGTGGATTCGTGGATCTCATGATCAGCCGGCTGGAAGAACAACCGGACGAGTCGGAGAGCCCGCTTGCCGAGGAGTCCCTCGAAGCCGTGCATGTGTTGACGATTCACAAAGCCAAGGGGTTGGAATTTCCGATCGTCGTGCTGCCGGGACTTCATCAGGGGAGCGGGCGGGAACGGAGCACCCCGCAGGTTTCCTATGATTGGTCGAGCGGAACCTATGGCCTCTCCCTGGACCGGCGTCGGTCGCTCGGCTCCTTGCTGGTCCAGCATAAGCTGCGGCTGCGTGAAGAAGCGGAACGGCGACGAGTGTTCTATGTGGGGATGACCAGAGCGAAGGAGTTGTTACTGTTGTCCGGGGGGATCACCGCCCGCTCTGTTGGCGAAACGGCCTTCGAGCTGCTGGAGAGCATCAGCGCGGGAGAGATTGGAGCAGCCTCGACCGAAGCCTTGAGAATCGGCAATGGCAGCATTCCCCATCGTGTTGTCACGGCACCGGAACGAAGGCGCCCCCGCCGGCGATTGGACGGGGCCGCCGGCGCGGCATTGATCGATCCACGGGAAATGGCGGCCTTGTGGGGGGCACGAAGGGCTCGATGGACAGAAGCTCGTGAGACTCCGCAGTCCGTGACGCCGACGTCGCTGGGCAGAGGAGTGGCGCTGGTCAGGCGTGAAATGACTCCTGCTCGACACCATGCGGCGGTTGGCCGGTTGGCCGGTGTGGTGGTCCATCGCCTGCTCGAGCAATGGGATTTTTCGCAGGCCCCCTCCAAGTTACCGGGGCAGGCCGGCGCGGTCCTTCAGGCCGTCCTTGAGCCTGACGATCAGTCCCATGCTGCAGCGGTTGCTGAATCTGTGGACGAACTTCTTGCGGCCTTCGGGCAATCGGACGCCTATGCACGGCTCCAATCGTCGCAGATCCTTGGCCGTGAAGTTCCGTTCATCATGCCGTGGGGTGACAGGCAGGTGATGGAAGGGGTGATCGACGTGATCTACCGGCTTGATGGAGAGTTGTGGGTCGCAGACTATAAAACGGATGTGGTCTCGATTGCCCAGGCCGCGGGTCGCGCAGAGCAGTATCGTGTGCAAGGTCAGGTATACAAGGCTGCGGTGAAACAAGGCCTGAGCGCCGAACCTCGATTGCACCTGCTCTTTCTGCGGTGCGGCGCTGCAATCGAACTACAGACCTAGGGATTTTTTTAATGGCCGGTCGCGCGCATATCTCATCTGAAGGTTTTGCAAAGCTGGTTCAGCAGGCGATTGCCGATCTGCCGCCTCCCTACGCCAGGATGATGGAATCGATCGCCGTCGTGGTGGAGGAGGAGCCGCCGCGAGAGGTGCTGGAAGACCTCGAACTCGACAGCGAGGACGATCTGCTGGGGCTCTATCAAGGCCAGTCATTGGCCGAAGAGTCGTTCTTTACGGCGGGCGGGACGCAGCCGGCGAGGATTTCGATTTATCGGGGGCCGATCCTCCGCCAGTGTCAGACTGCGGAGGAGGTGGTGCAAGAGGTCTACGACACCGTGGTGCACGAACTGGGGCACCATGTCGGATTGGACGACGACGAGATGCCGTACTGAGCGAGTCTTGACGCGGGTGTTCCGAGACCAGAAGTCCGGAACTTAGATTTTCTCTATGGATGAGGTGCGGTGTGAGGGCTTGGTATATCCCCAGACCAGCATGACGATTCCAATCACGACCATGGGAACCGAAAGAATCTGTCCCATGGTGATTTGACTGAACATGAAGCCGATGTGCTGATCCGGCTCTCGGAACAATTCCACGAACAACCGGCAGAGGCCGTAGCCGGTCAGAAAACTCCAGAAGACCGTGCCCGGCGGCGTGGTCCACCGTCCGATGATCCAGAGCACAGTGAACAGCAGCAGGCCCTCAAGCCCCGCTTCATAAAGTTGGGAGGGATGCCGGCAGGCCGGACCTGCTCCGGGGAATACCATGCACCACTCCACGTCGGTTGCCCTTCCGTAGAGCTCGCCGTTAATGAAGTTGCCGAGCCTGCCGAATCCGAGCCCGATCGGGGTGACGGCCGCGGCCAAGTCCGCGACGGTATAGGTAGGAATGCCGGCTCGCTTACTGAACCACAGCAGCGCCACAATGGTGCCGAGCAGGCCGCCGTGAAAGGACATGCCGCCCTCCCAGACGGCGATGATCTTCAGGGGGTGCTCCGAGTAGTAGGGGAAATTGTAGAACAGGGTGTACCCGATTCTTCCGCCAAGAAACACGCCCAAGGCCGCGAAGACCACCATGTCGTAGACTTGATCCGGCGACATGGGCAGATCCTTGCGAGCCGTTTTCCGTTTGATCAACAGGTAGGCGGCGGAAAGGCCGATCAAGTACATCAACCCGTACCAGCGGAATTGCACCGGGCCGAGCGCGAAAAAGACCGGATCGATGTTGGGGAACTGAATTGCGGCAAACGAGCCCACGCTGCCTCCTGGTGGTAGCTGCGGATCATATGGGAGGCGGTTCTCCATTGCAAGCTGATTGGTGAGTGGTTGGTATGCGGGGTGATATTCTTGCAAATCGGCTCTGGTGGCTATTTTGATAGGCATGATTGTTGGTTTTCTGAAACGATTGTGTCACGAGGTGTTGGCAAAACAAGACTGTTTATGAGCCAGACTTAATCGGAGAAGGCAGGGGGTAAATATTTCATCGGGATAGGAGCGGGTTGTGGCTGGCACGATTGCTGCTCAAAGGTTCAATCTTTAGAAACACTGTCGCAAGGGCCAGTGCAACACCTAAGGGAGGTTCACCATGTCGGAAAATGGGAAACACGTTGCCAAGGTTGCAGCCATCATCGCCGGAGGCGCCGTCCTCGGCGCCGGTCTCGGGCTCCTCTTCGCCCCGAAGTCGGGTGTCCAAACCCGCAGGGATATTGGCCGGTATGCGAAGAAGGCACAGGTCCAGGCCCTTCGATTGAGTCGCTCAGTCCAGGCCGGGGTGAAGGAAGTGATGAATCACCGGAATGAGATCGTCAAGCCCTGTGAAGAGCCGCCGGTTCTCACCGCGACGCTGAACTGACGTGTAAGAAGCGTGACTTCTGCCGGCCTGACCCCGATGCGATCGGTTCAGGCCGGCAAGAGTGCTTGCCACTCGTCATACCTCCTGAGTCACCCGTAACCTGCTTGAATACCTTCGACCTCGATGCTACAGTCCCGCCGTTTGGGGCATGGATGGCCATGCTTCAGGATGACCGATGACCAGAAGATGTAACTGTGACGCCGGTGTGCCGGAGTGGCGGAATTGGTAGACGCAAGGGACTTAAAATCCCTCGGGCTCACAAGGCCCGTGCCGGTTCGATTCCGGCCTCCGGCACCATGAGAATCGGGGAGTGGCTGCATACGATCGGATAGAGGGGATTCATGAACACAAAGGGCATTGCGGTGATCGTGGTGAGCATCGGGCTGTTCTTTTTCGCCATTGGGGTTGGGGCGTGGGTGATGACGGCGCCGCTTGAAGCCGGCGAGGCGCAGGCAAAGCGCTGCAATGACTATGTGGATGAGTTGGATATGGTGAAGAAGTACAATTGGTTTTGGACTCCCTATCACCGGAGAATGGCATTCAACGACTGTGTCACGAAGAAGTTGGGCGAACCGAATCAGCGCTAGATGACGCGAGCTGGTGCGGTGCACACCCGACACGAAAAGCCGCTCTCAACATTCTGCTAGTACTCGTCGATTTCGTCCGTCTCATCGACCAACTCGGCTGTGACTTCGGCCGGTTCGGCAGTCCACTGCGCCAGCGGGATGCCTTTGGCTTTCAGAATGGCTTCTTGTTCGGTCCCCGCCGCCAGGGTCAGTTCATAATCAATCGTCTGCCGTACTTGAAACATGCGCATGGGGTCAGATCTCCTCAGAGCAATGGAGTACCGTGGATCAGGATTATCAGGTTTGCAGAGGGTCCGTATTACTCATGGAGTATCGCCATACTTGGAGCTGTACGGGAGCATGTCATCCGAGGCCTCCTTCCGGACAGTGGAAGTCTGAGCGGCATTGTAGGCTAAGGACCGAGAAATTTGGAAGCCCGATCGCGCATGCTGGAGGGGGGGGCTGCCGCCCATCTGAGTGGGGGGCCTGGCATCGCGCTAAGAAAAGTATTATGATTGAAGCCGGAGGCCGATGACGGGTTCCTGCGATGTTCTGACGTAGGAGGTACGACGATGGCTGGCAAACGCACATGTCCGTCTTGCAACGCAGGGGATGCAAAGCAGATCAGCGAGATTGTGAAGCAGGAGGCCGCAGCCGGTGTGAAGAGCGGGTTGGCCCAACAGTACAATCCGCCGAAGCAGCCATGGGCCTATGTTCAGGGGTTCTTCCTCGCGATGCCGGTCAATGTCGGCATCATGCTCTCCATGACCTCGCCGGAGACGCCGCAATCGGGAACCGCGATGGCGGACGTGCTGTCGTCCGTTGGGTTCTTAAGCGTGTGGGTCGGCTATGGAGTCTGGAAGAACAAGGCCTACACGAAAAAACTGGAAGAATGGAAGAACACCATCGCCTCAAAGCTGCATTGCCTGAAATGCGGCCATGTGTTTGGCTCCTAGCCCGTTTTCTGTCGGCCGTACTTTTCTCCTTGTCCCTGGCCGTGATCGTTGCTCGCAATGGGGCGTGAGCAGATCCGGCGTAACCTTCCAACCGACGCCGGCGCTTTCCTTCTCGCCGTTCGAGTGGCTGAATATGGCGCGGCTGCTCTCCATCGTACTGGCCTTGGTAATCGGCGAATCGGCCTCCGCGGAGTGGGTGGCGGTCGAGAAGGACTATCTCAATCCTGAGCTCCGGACTGTGTACATCGATCCCGACACGATCAGCAGGGACGGGACAATGGTGACGGTCTGGCAATTGACCGATTATAAGATGATGCAGGGTGGGGTAGGGTTCGGCCGTTTCATGATGAGCCCGCACCGGTTCTTTTCCGCCAAGACTCAGAAACAACTGGACTGCGAGCCCAAGCGGATCCGCTTACTCGAGTACATCGAGTTTCTCCACCACATGGGGACCGGCCCTGCGTCTCACGGCTATGTGGATCACACCGCGTGGTTGCCGATTGAGCCCGCGAGCGTCAACCACGCCTTGTGGGAAGTCCTCTGCGGTCAGGAATAACCGCGTGTGTCCGTGGTCGTCCGCAACACGAGGACCGCTTACCGCATCGACGTCAATGCCAGGCGGTGAGGCGGTGCAATTCTTTTTCCATGCCTTCGCTGTGAGACCATCGCCCGGACCGGCACCATCTGATCGTGGGCCGAGAGGCCGAAGAGCGCTATGGCGAGCCCCCGGTATCTGGCCTCCAACTCACGGCACCGAGCAACGAATCGGCCGGCAATGAGCCGAGGAAAGTAGTCGCGGTGACGCTCGTAGAAGCGCGCCCGCCGTCCCCAGCGATCGGCCCTGAACAGGGACAGTCTCAGAGCCAACCCTGCAAAATGGTTCGGTGATAACCGCGTCGCGCCGCTCTTCACGGGACTCACGACGATGGATGTGGATGTCGTTATGCCGGTCATGCTGCCTCCTCCCTTGTTAGGTGTCGGTGCTGTCGGCTGAAGGCCGTGATCGTGTGTAAGAGATCTCAACGATCTTCGAGCCGGTGAGTACCACCTTAATCAGGCAACATGAAAAGAAGATTAGCGGGACATGAGAAAATGGTTAAAAAAAGAACGAAAGCAGACGCAAAGCGATCAGTTGCACGTGAGCGTTCTTTCCTCTAGGACCTCATGGCGAATTGGTGGGCGATCGCGTATGATCGCCTTGCTCTGTTTGCTGACATGACTAGCTTTTGAGGGATGACGATCATGGATGTAGACGCATCGTCGAGGCGGTTGATTGCGGTAGGTTGTATTCTGGCAGGTATCGGCGTGGCGGCCGGCGCGTTCGGGGCCCATATGCTCAAGACGATGCTGGAGCCGCCGATGTTGGCCGCCTACGATACGGGCACTCGCTACCAGATGTACCATGCATTCGGGATGATTCTGGCTGGAATGGCGGCGAGGCTCTTCGGTGATCCCCGGTTGGTGACCGCGGGATGGATTTTTGCCGCGGGGATGGTGATGTTTTGCGGCAGTCTCTACGGGATTGCGCTGGCGGGTCTGAAGTGGATGGGGCCGATCACGCCGCTGGGTGGATTGACGTTTATCATCGGCTGGGGCCTG
>JAYWIP010000004.1:0-15566 GCA_039794465.1 Nitrospira sp. | reverse complement strand
TGAACTCTTTGGTGAATTGCTGTCGCTTCGCCATCGGACACCTCCTGGGACGCATTGTCCCCTTTTTGAGCTGTCCACGAAAGTGGGGCTAGCTCAGAATGCCCCCGTTTCTTTGCCACGTGTGGCGTCATAGACTCCCTCGGTGGAAAAATATCACGGGCACCACTTTGGTCGGTTAATACGCCCGCAAATCCTGTTATACTTTTCCTCGTCGTTGTCCCTCCACCCACTGCTTATTCGTTCAATTTGATCTTGTTTGTCTGAGAGACAACGCAGGTGTTCCGCTGTTCCTGGTGCGTAGCCCTCAATTACACACATTTCCCCAAAGCGCACAGCTTGCTCTGCTTTTTGTTCCGTTTGTTGCTCTGTCAGCTTGAGTTGGCTGATGTAGCGCGTAAGCTTCCCTGTCAACGAGACACAGCCATGGGTGAACTTCTGGCTTCCAGTTGGGCCCGATACGTGGCGGGTGGCACGCCCGCTAACGCGTCATGGGGCCGTTCTTCGTTATAACTCTTCAACCATTCCGCACTGATCTCGCGCACCTGCTCCAACGACTCAAACACATACGCGTCGAGCACTTCTGTCCGATAGGTCCGGTTATAGCGCTCGATGAACGCATTCTGATCCGGCTTGCCCGGTTGGATGTACCAGAGCTGGATCGCCCGCTCTGCGCACCAGGTGCTGAACGACTCGGCGAGAAATTCGGGACCATTGTCGAGCCGAATCGCCTGCGGCTGGCCCCGCCAGCTCACCACTTGTTCCAGGACCCGAATCACCCGCTCCGCCGGGAGCGCGGTATCAATCTCAATGGCCAAGCCCTCCCGCACCCCTTCATCCAAGATATTGAGCGTCCGGAACCGGCGCCCCCCATAGAGCGTATCGCTCATGAAGTCCACCGCCCAGACGGCGTTGGGTTGTGGGGGCACGACCAGCGGCTGGCGCAGCCGGCTCGGCAACCGCTTCTTTGTCCGTCGTGGCAGATTGAGTCGCAGCCAGCAGTACACGCGCCACAGCCGTTTGTGATTCCAGAGATGGCCGGTGTTGCGTAACCGATCGACGTATTTCCAGAACCCCCAGCGCGGCTTCGTCGCACTCAGCCGGGTCAGCGCCTCCATCCCCGGCGCATCCCGTCGGGCCCAATCCACGAGGGGCCGGTAGTACGTGGCGCGGCCTATCCCGACCGCTCGGCACGCCCGCTGAACCGGAAGGCCGCCCTGAGTCACCAGATGCGTGACGACCTCCCGCCGTTCAGCAGGCCTTAGAGCTGTTTTGCAATGACATCCTTCAGTGCCGCATTCTCCAAGGACAGATCGGCATACAGGCGCTTCAGACGGCCGTTCTCGGGCTCCAGTTCTTTGAGCCGTTTCACGTCAGAGGCCTCCAGCCCGCCGTACGTGGCCTTCCACTTGTAGTATGTGGCGGAGCTGATCCCGTACTGCCGCCAGATCTCATTGACCGGGCGGCCGGCATCGGCCTCTTTCAAAATAGTGACAATCTGCGTTTCGGTGAACTTCGATTGGCGCATGGGAACCTCCTGGCTAGGGTGGCTATTCTGCCAGAATGTTCTCCTTCTGACCTGTCTACTTTTCAGGGGAGCTTACGGTTGAGGCTTCATTGCTAACGAGCGCCATGAGCACAGTATAAGTGGGTGTTCTGAAGCAGGCAAGATAATGGGTTAGCGAGAGCGAACACTGAAGGTGTGTATCCGGCGCCGACAATGAAGAGAAGCTACGCTTGAAGAGGCGCCGGGTCACACGAAGTGCGGTTTGGTGCCCCCGATACGAATTGAACGTACGACCCGCGGTTTAGGAAACCGCTGCTCTATCCAACTGAGCTACGGGGGCGTGACCCCACTGTAGCGTAGCGCCGTGCGGATTGGAAGGGGAGATCCTCGTTCCCTCAGCCGCAACAGCCCCCGGCGAAGACCTGCCGTTGCCGATAAGCGTTCCAGCAGGACGCGCAGAGCTGAACGGTCGAGTGGGTAAATCCGTCGATCGCCTCCGCCCGCCGCTCGACGAACATTCCGCAATCAGAACAGGGCCCGGCCGCCGCCTGCTCAACGAGACGTTCTTCCAGAACCATGGGACACCTCCTTGGTATTCGGGCGGATGCGTTGGTTGCAGATCGCCGACATGAAGAGGCGATTGCGGCGAAGGCTGAGCACATTGTTCCGCAGTTGCCCCGCAGCCGACCAGCTCTTGGCCTGGTGTAATTCCTTCTGCAGGCCATGGAGTTGCTCGTTCAGCATTTCCACAACCCGTTCCAAATCCATCAATCGGTTATGTGCGAGAGTCAGTGGGTGCTGCATAGTCGTCATCTCAACCTCCTGGTTAGAGTGGGCAGTGCCGGATCACGCCGATCAGCACGCCTTCGATGTGAAATTCATCCGATGGTTGCACCATGATCGGTTGCATCGTCGCATTGGCCGGATGCAACTCAATGTGCCGGTCTTTCTTGATATAGGTCTTGATCGTGGCTTCGCGATTCACGAGCGCTACGACGGTTTGTCCGTTCCTCGCCGTCTCCTGCTTTCGCACGACCACGAGGTCGCCGGGGAGAATCCCGTCGTCTTTCATGGATTCTCCCTTCACGCGCAGGGCAAAGGTCTCGCCGCCCCTCAGCATGCTGGGAGGAATCTCGACCAGTTCCGATTGCGTAACCGGCTCGATGGGAGAGCCGGCAGCGACCGTTCCGGCCATCGGAATGGTGGCCTTGTGCTGCAATTGCTCCAACACCACGGGAACGATACCGGGAATGCGTCTCATGCCGGATTCGTACCGTGCAACCGTGACGCGGGTGGTCTGGAGGGCGTCCGCGAGTTGTTGCTGCGTAAGTCCCAATGCTTCTCGAATGCGCTTTAGATCAGGCGATTTCATAATGTAACCAATGGTTACATATATAATATGCCATTGTCAAGCGGGATTTCTCATGATTTTGTGAAAAATTCGGAGGGTCTGTGCATAACCTGCAGGCCTGGAGCGTGATTTCTAATTTCGTATGGCTTGAAGGGACGTGCAGCCGCGTTCTCATCCAGGATTGAAGGTTTTTGCCTTCAACCCATGACAACACCACAAGATATTGGGGGAGGCAGGCGCAGCGTTTCTATGATGAAAAACTGGGCAAGCTGGTCGGCACGGTCGTCATTGCTGCGCTTCATGCAGCAGAACGGTTGTTATGCACAGAGATATCCACAGAAGTTGGGGAGACCGTAACCTAGTCTGTGATCTCCTCGTTGAGCGCCACGGTTTTGATATGGGCGAAGACTCGGTCCCCGACCTTGAGCCCCAAGGTGACAAGCGATTTCCGCGTGATGCCGGCGACGAGCGGCGCCCCGATATCCAGGAGGACTTCCACTGTGGATTGGTTGATTTCGCGGATCTGCTGGACCGTTGCCTCCAGTACATTCAGCACACTGGTCGGAGCATCCGATTTGCCGATGACGAGACTGACGTCGCTGGAGAGGATATGTACACGTACCGATTGTCCGATGGCTGACGATTGGAGCGGCACAAATAGAGGTTGGCCTGAGAAGTCGAGCTGCGTGAGGCCATACTGCGGTTCATGCCCGATAATCTGTGTGTCCAAGACGGCACCGATTCGGTGTGATCCCAAACTGCTACGGCATGTCACGGATGCCAGCATTTCGTTGAGCGTGCCGACGCCCACAACCCTGCCTTCCTTCAAGAGTGCGACTCGGTCCGCGAGACTGAGAATCTCGCTGATGGCGTGGCTGACGTAAATCACCGGGATCGCCAGTTCGCGGTGAAGCCGGCGGATGAAGGGGAGCAGCTCTTGCTTCCGTTGAATATCCAAAGACGCCAGCGGTTCGTCGAGCAGGAGCAATTGGGGACTGGTCAGCAGCGCACGGCCGATCGCCACCCGCTGTTGTTCTCCGCCGGAGAGTTTATGAATTCGGCGATCCAGTAAATGCTCGATTCCAAGTATCTCAACGACCTGTTCCGGCGTAATTCGGCGTACATGCGGAGGAACGCGCTTGTACCCGTACAGAAGATTCGCCCGGACGTCGTAGTGAGGGAACAGGCGTGGATCTTGGAAGACATACCCAATAGGCCGTGTCGAGAGTGGCAGACAGAGGCCGATGCGCTCGTCCTGCCAAACTTGCTCGCCGAATTGCATGAAGCCGTGGGGAGCCCGCTCTAGTCCGGCCAGGCATCTCAAGAGCGTGGTCTTGCCCGATCCAGAGGGGCCAAAGATTGCGGTAATCCCCGACATTGGAACATCCAGGTTGACTTCCAGTTGAAAGGTGGGAAATTGCAGATCAAAGCGTGCCAGCAGTTGATTCATGAGACATGGATGGGAAATCGGCGGTTTGCGATATACACCGTCAACAACACGAGAAATGAAAAGCACAGCAGAAATGCTGAAATTGCATGGGCCTGGGCATATTCCATCACTTCGACATGTTCAAAGATGGTCGTGGAGAGGACGCGCGTTTGTCCCGGTATTGACCCTCCGACCATGAGGACTACCCCGAATTCTCCCATCGTATGGGCGAACCCAAGCACAATCGCACTGATATAGCCCCGGAGGGCGATTGGAGAAATCACGGTCAGGAAGGCATCGAACTTCGAGGCGCGCAGCGACCAGGCTGCTTCTAACGGAGCCCGGCCAACAGCTTCAAACGCGCTTTGCAAAGGTTGGATGACAAATGGCATCGAATAGAACACCGATGCGATCACCAGACCGGTGAAGGTGAAGGCGAGCGAAAAATGCGCGATCTGGCCCAGCGGCCCGTAAGGACCCAGCGTCACCAGGATGTAAAATCCCAAGACGGTGGGAGGCAGCACGATCGGCAGTGCAACCGCGGCTTCTACGATCGGTCGTAATCGGGATCGGGTATGAGCCAGCCACCAGGCGAGGGGGGTGCCCACGATCAGCAGGACGATCACGGTCACGGTCGCGAGTCGCACGCTCACCCACAGCGCGCTGAGATCGAGGTCTGTGAGAGCTCCCATGTGTGTTCTCTCGGCGGTATCCTGTTATTTCAGTTCATAGCCGTAGCGTTCAATGATCTTCTTGGCTTGCGGACCACCCATAAACTCCATGAGCGATTTTGCCGCAGCGTTATCCTTTCCCTTCGTCAGCAAAATCACATCTTGTTTGATCGGTTCGTGCAGATGAGTGGGGACATCCCAGCGACTGCCCTGCCCCTTGAGCTTTGGGTCTAGGACTTGCGATAAGGCCACGAATCCCAGCTGCGCATTGCCGGATTCAATGAACCCCATCGTCTGTCCAAGGCTTTCTCCCATGACAATGTGAGGTTGTAGATTCTCCCAGAGTTCCAGCTTTTGCATGGCCTGCATCGCCGCAACACCGTACGGCGCAGTCTTGGGATTGGCGATGGCCAAACGTTTGAAGGTTTTCGAACGTAAAGTCTCTTCTCCTTTTACTAGGTCGGCATTCGGGCTCCAGAGTACGAGACGACCGATCGCATAGGTGAAGCGGGAGTCCTTGACTCCCAGGGCCTCATCCTCCAACAGCTTTGGGCGTTCCACGTCGGCAGAGAAAAACACATCGAACGGCGCGCCGTTCTTGATTTGTGAATAGAAATTGCCGGAAGAGCCGGCGGCAACTTGGACGTTATGACCGGTCGTCTTTTCAAATTCCATCGCGATTTCGCGAAATGGCGGAATGAAGTTGGCGGCGACGGCGACCAAGACCGGCTCGGCGGAAGCTGGTGTGACCGTAAGCATGGCGATGACACACAAGCACCAGGCAAGTCCGCTTCGTTTCATGGCCAATCCTTTCAGATCCGGACGCGCATCTGCGCGTAGAAGTAATCACTATCTTTGTTTCCGCCGGCCGGCATTTGAGCAATGATAGCCGGGCTGTCGAAATATGAGCCCTTAAACCAATGCACGTACCCAATATCGAAGTCCAGGTTGGCGCTCAGTGCATACTGGGCGCGAAGTTCCACATCGTGCCCGAGTGAGGTGCCGGCGTTTCCGGTAGTATCCCGCAAACCGGAACTGCCGAAGAAATCCTTCTCTTGCGCGAGATACCAGACGCGGTGTTTGACTTGTACTGTCCAACCTTGTGCCGGTGTCATGATCAGCCGCCAGCCAGGAGAAATGAGGTTTGTTCTAAAAAATGGGCCGAAGATGCCCGTGGGCATCAATTCGAATCGTCGAGCCCCGAATAGGGTGTCGAACCCTTCGTTCTGGCTATCGCCCGGCTTGTGATCGCCGCTGGCATAGTCGAACTGGGAGACCAGTCTTGGCGTCCACGGCAGGTTAAACGTATATCCAAGATCGAGATGTTGAAAGTGAGCGAAATGGTCGGTCACGCCTCTTGTGCCGAACTGCCAGGTCGTCTCGATTTCATAGTCCATTTCACCCGGTTTAGGGTCTTTAAAGAGGCGGCCGCCAAACGTGGAATAAGTGCGATGTGCCGTAATATTCCTCAGTCGGATGTCGTTCAGCCCCAGGTAGTAGGTGTCCAATTGAAACCACGGGAAATGCCGGCTCTCAAAATAGGTTCCCCAAAAGACCGAATGTGCATTTTCCGTGTCGAGTGTCACAAAATCTCGAATGACTGGTTCGACCAAGAATGCTCGGAGCCGCCAGATTTGGCCCTGGCTGATTTGCCAATGGAGCCCATCAAAGGAATTGACGGTATTCCGCATTTCATTTCGGGCAATCAAGCGACGACGGCCGTGATCCATCGTCATGCGTCCGAAATGGAAATCGGTTCGCAATCCGCTTCCCATCACATTCTTCAAGGTCAACGACCCGAACAGCTGGAGAATGTCGAATTCATTGACCGTTGTGGTATCACGGAAATCTCCTCGAGCGTTGTCCATAAAGGAGCGCGCGTCCTGGCCCTCGAAGAGGAATCGCGCAGGGCCGTCGCCGCCTAAACCAAGACGCAGGCGCGAGCGCAGAGGAATTTGCGAGTCTGTTCCCCCATTGCCGATCGCCTGGCTCGCTCGCCACGGGTGATCCACCGATTCAAACCGGGTTCTCTGTTCGAGGCCGAGGTCTAGCCAGTCAGGTAAGTGGAGTCCGGTTTTTAGGTATCGATTCCACTCCACGTCGCGCCGTAAATTGAGGACCGCGTCGGCCGGCTCAATCCAGTTTTTTCCCGTCCGTTCGGAAACTTGGATATAGCGGTCATTCGTAATCCAGCCCGTGTCGCGCATGAGTTTGAACACGGGATCTTCCGTGTTCTTGAACTCCCATTTCCCGTCTTTCTGAACCACCTCGCCATATTCCACGGCGTTTGCTGCATGCGTTCCCATAAGCATGATCGGCATGCTGAGCAAGATCCACCATAACGACCGATTCGACATGGATGCTCCTCTTATTCCTTCCATTGGTTGTTTGGAATGTGTGGTTCACGCCTGGCAAGGAAGTCGTCAGGTCACTCGCAATGCATGAGCTTTCCCGGTTTCGCTGGTGTCGTACCCGCCAAGCGAGGCGATTTCCTCGCGGAACGGACGGCTGGTAAGCGTGTCAAACAGATGGGCCAAGGTTGGGTGGGACTTCAGGTATGGCTTGGGCACAACCAGGTCGTAGCGCGCGGTTTGCAGCGGCACGAAGTCGAGTCCAAAGAGTTGTGCGGCGGAGCGAATCCCGATTCCGACGTCGGCCTGATGTCCGGCAATGGCTCGCGCCACCTCGAAATGCGAAGGCACGATGCGGTCATAGCCTCGAATTTTCGTCGGATCTACTCCTAATGCCCGTAATCGTTGCTCGAGCAATACCCTTGCTCCAGAGCCTTCTTCGCGATTGATTATGGTGACGGTTGGTTCTGTAAGATCGGCGGCAGTCTGGATAGATTTGGGGTTTCCAGAGCGAACCAAAAATCCTTCTTCCCACGTCGCGAACGTCACGACCTCGTAGCCGGATCCCTTCAGCGACCGTCTGAGAAACGGCATGTTCGATTCCCCGCTCGTGGGATCAAGAAGATGTATGCCGGCCACATGCACCTCGCCACGTTGCAGGGCCTGCAGGGCTGCCGTGCTGCCCATGGTCCATCCCACGACGGACGTCCGGTCTTTTTGACGTCGGAGATGCTCGCCGGCCAAGAAAATCGCCGGGTCGCATCCGGCCACGGATATTTCTTGCTGGATCGCCTCACGATCGCGGGAGAGCGTCACGCGAACCTTTTGGCCAGACCGTGTGCTTTCCCCGCTGGCAATGTAGCCATCCGTAGGCACCATGAGGGAGAGTTGCGCGCCGAGGTCGAGCACAGGCCGCACGATCATCCGCTTTCCCACCGTCGATACTTTGACCCGGACCGGGGATGAGTTCTGGTCTGGTTGAGGCAGATGACCGATGAGGTCGCCAGCAATTACGTCCTCGGAGGGGGCAAAGCTGAACAGGTCTTCAACGCGGCAGGCAAGAACAGTCGCCATTCGAAGGGCAACGGCTGTTGTCGGTAAGTACAGATTGGCTTCGATAGACGAGACGGCCTGTCGAGTAATGCCGGCCCGGCTTGCGAGTTCGCTTTGAGAATAGCCTTTCTGCATTCGACAGGATTTAAGGTGATTGGAAAACTGCGCAGTGTAGTCGGGGTGGCTGATCCGAGGCGACATGGCCTAGCGTATAGCAAGAATACATGTCATATGTCAATAATAATGGACTGAATTATGGTTGAATGCCAATAAAAACGATCACCAAGTAAATCAATGTATGCAGATATATGATACAAAATAATTTTAAAATAATATTGTTGACAAACAAGCTTTAGTTTATGTATAAACTGTTTGCATCAATCATGATCGGAAATGTAGTGATTAGCCCAATCGTTCGATGATGAAAGAATTCAAGGTTATGTCCAGAGCAGATCAAGCGACAACGAATCCGCACTCAGACCAGCCGGTCGAACAGGCGATTCTGCTCGCGCTCAAAGGCATACGGTATGGCTCTGTGGAAATCATCGTTCACGACTCGAAGGTGGTTCAGATCGAACGAAAAGAGAAGATGCGAATCGATCGTTCCTAATTGTCTGAATCGGGAATGATGGTTCGGCAGTCCTTATAAGAAAGAATGACCCGCGGCAGCTGGGCGATCCCAATGAGCGGAACCCACGCCGTAGCAGCTGTTTCAATAAATAAACAGGCGAGCTGACCGGGCCACCGGAAGTTCCCATGTCATGGAGGTAACGACATGAGAATTTCCGGTTTCATCATCTTGATGGTAATGATGATTTCTCTCACACAGGCAGTGTCATCGTGGGCTGTTGAGGAGGGGCAGTTCGTCAAGAAGGATGGCAAGTGGGAGTACTATTCGGGTGAAGATCCAGGCCTAAAATACCTGTATCTGAAAGGAGTGATCACCGAGGAAGAGTACAGTAAAGGGTTGAAGGTTATTGAAACAAAGGAACGAGTCACGAAGCCGAACTTCAATATCGATGTAAACAACGGATTGAACGTTCGTGTTGGAGAAAAGTTCCTGCTCAAGCTCCGACTTCTCACGCAGGTTCGCTATACCCACAGCATTTACAATGAGGCCTGGGGGACAATTGGAGACTCCAGAAATCCTGAGATTCTCGGTGGCCAAGTCGAGTACCGTGCCTTCCGCTATCCTGAGGATTCGAATAAATTTAATGTGTCCAATCTTCAGCTCCAATTCATGGGCCATGCCTTCGATCCTGACTTTCGCTACAACGTTTCTTTGGCAGCGAACCAGCCGGCGTTTGACCAAGAAGGAGGAAGCGGACGAGTCAATCTGCTGGATGCGTATATCTCGTCTTGGCACATTCCCTGGGCCACCATTCAAGTCGGTCAGCAACGAGTCTGGTTCAATCGCGCGTTGATCACGTCTAATGCCACGACAACGTTTGCGGACCCCATGGTTGTGCAGAGGGTGTTCGCATCCAACCTGCAAGGCAGCCGAGACATCGGTATCAGCATTATGAGTGATGAGGAGAAGTATAAGTTTAACTATGCTATCGGCATTTGGGGAGGGGTGGGAGCAAACCTCACGCGAGAGGGGACGGCAGTCAGTCAGAATGTGTTACCCCAAACGGGCACCCCGGGGGCCCCAAATGCGGGAACGACCAGAACGTACAACTACGATACCCGCATTCTGACAGGCGAAATGATGTATACGGTCAGGTTGCTCTATAAAATCGCGGGCAACCCTGGATATGGCCAGGGAGATATTCTCAATTCACGTACCCCGCAGGCAGCCATCGCGTTCGGCTATGCCTTCGATCCGGCTCAAAACTATTTGAGTTCAATCCGCTCCGACATCGTCGAGCGGGCGTTTCGTCAGCGGGTGGCCGCTGCGTATAACGGCCGGTTGCTCGGCGGTGGTATTTACGATTTTCACACATTCGAACTGGATTTCATCGCGAAATACCAGGGCTGGTCGATTCAAGCTGAAGGGTTCTATCGAGATCAAAATGTGCGAAATAGCGATGCCGGAACCAGACCGTTCGATCTGAATACAATCCCGACGAGCCCGCTCGCCGTTGGTCCCCCGGTGTCCCTTGGTGATGCATGGGGCTGGTATGTGCAAGTCGGGAAGTACGTGATTCCGCGCAAGCTTGAAGTGGCGGTGCGATACGGCATCCACGACCCTTCCATCAGACAGAAACAAGATTTAACCAAGGAGCTGGGCGTAGCTGTCAGCTATAGCTTCGACGGCACGTACAATAATCGACTCATCCTCGATTATTCGCATATCACGATGGGAAGCGGCGGGCGCGCTCCGGACCGGTTCCCGTTCGAGAACTTGCCGGGGTTCGGCTTGGATCTCGTCGAAAACCGGTTCAACGTTCAGTACCAGTTCTTTTTCTAATGCGGATGGAACAGCACGGACATAAGGAGATTCCCATGTTATTTACTCATGCTCTTGGTCGGGCGCTTGCTGTCGCCGGCATCGTTGCCTTCACTGCAACACTGGCTCCAGCCGCGTATGCACAATCATCGGAAACGTTCACCATCGCCGTCTCCAGCAACCTTAAGGATGTATTCCGAAAGTTATTGCCCCTCTTCGAAGCGCAAGACCGCGATGTCAATGTGCGAGTCATCTATGCGCAGTCGAAAACGCTACTCAAGCAGATCGAGGAGGGTGCCCCGGTGGATGTCTTCGTGCCTTCCTCGTATGAGGAGTTGGACCAGCTTGAACAGAAAAATCTCATTCTGCAGGATACCAAGCAAGTGTATGCCCGCACATCGCTGGTTTTGATAACCAACACCGCATTCCCCGCCACGATCGGCTCCATTCAGGATCTCGAGACCATGCCGGTTCGGTACATCGCCATCGGAGATCCCACGACGTCGACTGTCGGTAAAGACGCAGTCCAATTCCTGAAATACCGAAAACTCGAACCTCGACTGAAGTCTCACTATCTTTTAGGCGAACACTCTAAAGCGGTGCTCGATCTGGTTTCCAAGGGAGAAGCTGAACTCGGTCTCGTGTATCGAACCGATGCAATCCCCGTGAAGCGGGTACGTATCATCGATGCCGCACCTGCCGAAAGCCATAGGCCGATCACCTATGGGTTGGCGGCACCGTGGACGTCCGAAAATGTCTTCAGAGCTCGCGACTTCATCGCGTTCTTGCTGTCTGATCGGATCCAGACGGAACTGAAAAAATATGGATTTGAACAAGAGGTCCTTGACGGAGGTAGTACTCAGGGACAGGAGGAGGGCAAACCATGAATTACAGGAATTTCACCGAGAGTCATTATGCCGCACGAGTGGCCCGTGTGATGCTTATTATAGGTCTTGCAGTCATAGCCGGTTGCGCAAGTGTGTCCCCGGTGCCGGAAATGGTGATCTATCAATCGGGGCTGAATCAGGTGTACTTGGAAAAGGACCCAGACTCCACGTCAAATGCCCATCCGACGACGCTGTCTCAGAGCGAGGTCGGCGCGCTGCTACGGGGAGTACGGGTATGGAAACAGCGTAATCTTATCCACCGGCTCTATGCGGGCGAACCTGAGCGGACAAGAGGATTCCGTAATGAGGAAGTGAAGATACTTGCTCCGGCTCTTTCCAATGCCCTGCAGCTGGCTTCCCCCGATCAGCGTGTCTATTTCCATCTCAGCCATGCGACCGATTATGGAGAAGAGGAGACGACCAGCGGATGGTTGTATGTTCGAGACAATCTGCTCCATATCTCATTGAGCGAGATACATGATCGACACAGCCCAGGACCAGAAATCACTAAGTATGATCGTGTGATGCCGAATGTGCCCGAACAGGCTCCCGCCTTTCATGCGACGTTTGAGCCGGAAGAGTATTTGCACACGGTCCATTCAGGTTGGAGGGTGTTTACGGTTGACCAGCGAGAGGAACTACAGATTCGGTACCGGGAAGCGCTGGATGCGCTGACGAAATCCCCGAAATCTTGAGCGACATTGAAGGGGCGACTCATCCAATGATGACAAGGATAACCCCATTCATGAAAGACAGAGAAGGAGGGAAGTTGATCGTGAAGATAAAGCACTTAATTTCCATCTCGGTGGTTCTGGCCGGATTCCTCCTGTGGTTTTCGGCCCTTCAGGCCGCTGAGCCGGCGGTCATCCTGAATGTCTCGTACGATCCGACGCGGGAGCTGTACCAGGAATTCAATACAGCCTTTGCGAAGTATTGGCAGAAGGAAAAAGGTCAGACGGTCGTGGTGAAGCAATCCCATGCAGGATCCAGCAAGCAGGCGCGGGCCGTCATCGATGGGCTGGATGCTGATGTGGTGACGCTGGCGCTGGCCTATGACGTGGATGCGATCGCCAAAGTTCGACTGTTACCGTCGGATTGGCAGAAACGGTTGCCGCATAACAGTTCACCCTATACCTCCACGATCGTCTTTTTGGTCCGAAAAGGAAATCCCAAAGGCATTCGGGATTGGGACGACCTCGTGAAGCCAGGAGTCGCCATCATACCCGCGAACCCGAAAACGTCGGGGGCGGCGCGCTGGGCGTACTTGTCGGTCTGGGGGTATGCGCTGAAAAAGTATGGCAATGATGAAGGGAAGGCCAAAGAATTTATCGGTAAGTTTTATGCCAATGTGCCAGTGCTTGATTCCGGTGCCCGGGGGGCCACCACGACATTCGTCGAACGGGGGATCGGCGATGTGCTGGTCGGATGGGAGAACGAGGCGTATCTCGCACTCAAGGAACTGGGCGCGGGGAAATTTGAGATCGTGACCCCATCGATCAGCATTCTGGCTGAACCCACAGTGTCGTTGGTCGACAAGGTGGTGAAGAGAAAGGGCACCGAACTCGTCGCGCAGGCCTATTTGCAGTATCTCTATTCTGATGAAGGCCAGGAGATCGCCGCCAAGCATTTCTACCGCCCTCGTACCG
This sequence comes from Nitrospira sp., assembly GCA_039794465.1. Classification (GTDB taxonomy): domain Bacteria; phylum Nitrospirota; class Nitrospiria; order Nitrospirales; family Nitrospiraceae; genus Nitrospira_D. Next base: position 2,282 of record JAYWIP010000004.1, on the reverse strand, counting down.
AGGCCGTGGCGACAAAGTACGCCGGTCAGTTCGCGAAGGTGAATTTGTTCACGATCGACGATGTCTTTGGAGGGTGGCAAAAGGCGCAGCAGACGCATTTTGCGGACGGCGGCGTGTTTGACGAAATCTACAAACCGACTAGGTAGTCAGCTCGATGCATGGTTCATAGGGCGGACCAAGTGGCTATGCCGCTCTGGCCCTTCGATGGAGAAGCACATAACTGCAATGGCAGTTTGATACGCGTGCAAGACAGTCTGAACCTAATAAGGATGTGCATCTCATGCGCCTCATGTTGAAACAGCCCAGTGTTCTGCCAGGATTCAGCCTGACTCTGGGGTTTTCTGTTTTTTATCTCAGTCTGATCGTACTGATTCCTCTCAGCGGCCTGTTCGTGAAAACCAGTACGTTATCGTGGGAACAGTTTTGGGAGATCATCACGACCCCGCGAGCGATCGCCTCCTACCAGCTGACATTCGGCGCTTCGATAGTTGGAGCGATCATCAACGGCTTATTCGGATCGATCATTGCCTGGGTGTTGGTCCGGTATCACTTTCCCGGACAGTCACTCATTGATGCGCTCGTAGACCTTCCCTTTGCCCTGCCCACTGCGGTTGCCGGCATTACGCTGGCCGCCATCTATTCGCCGAATGGATGGATCGGGCAGTATCTCGAACCGTTGGGTATCAAGGTGGCCTTCACTCCGCTGGGTGTGCTGGTTGCATTGACCTTCATCGGATTGCCGTTCGTCGTCCGCACCATGCAGCCAGTGTTACAGGACTTGGATCGAGAAGTTGAAGAGGCCGCCACGACGTTGGGGGCCGATCGATGGCAGACGTTTTGGGCGGTGATCATGCCTGAACTGTGGCCGGCGCTTCTCACGGGAATTGCCATGGCCTTCGCGCGCGCCGTCGGGGAATATGGGTCCGTCATTTTCATCGCGGGCAATATGCCGTTGAAATCGGAAATCACCCCTCTCCTCATCATGACCAAATTGGACCAGTACGACTATGCAGGGGCCACGGCGCTGGGCGTGGTCATGTTAGTGACCTCGTTTGTCCTGGCGTTGATGATCAACCTTCTGCAATGGTGGAGCACCGCTCGCCATAGGAATCAATAACGCCTCATGAAATCAACAAGCAGCACCGGTTCAAATGAGTTGCAGTGGAGAGATTCTCTCACCACCGAGAGCCCGCTTGTCCGTCGGCTGCTCATTGCCGCCGCGTTTTTCTACTTGACGCTTTTCTTATTCGTCCCACTCGTCGCCGTCTTTACCGAAGCGTTGAAAGGCGGTCTCGCTGCCTATGTCGGATCCTTTCTCAATGACGATGCGCTCGCAGCCGTTCGTCTGACGCTCTTGGTCGCGGCTGTGGCTGTGCCGCTGAATGCCGTGTTCGGGGTGGCCGCAGCGTGGGCCATTGCAAAATTCGATTTTGTCGGGAAACAGATTCTGATTACATTGATTGATATGCCCTTGGCTGTTTCGCCGGTCATCTCCGGCTTGATTTATGTGCTCCTCTTCGGAGCGCAGGGTTGGCTGGGTCCGTGGTTGTTGGAGCATGACATCAAGATTATCTTTGCCTTGCCCGGCATCGTGCTGGCCACGATTTTTGTTACGGTCCCGTTTGTTGCACGCGAGCTCATTCCGCTGATGCAATCGCAAGGGCGTGAGGAAGAGGAAGCCGCTATCACGCTGGGAGCTTCCGGCTGGCAGACGTTTAGGCGCGTCACGCTGCCGAATATCAAATGGAGCCTCCTCTATGGAGTGATCCTGTGCAATGCGCGTGCGATGGGAGAGTTCGGCGCGGTGTCGGTCGTCTCCGGCCATATTCGAGGATTAACCAACACGATGCCATTGCATGTCGAAATTCTCTATAACGAGTACAATGCCGTCTCGGCGTTCGCGGTCGCATCGCTTCTGACGCTACTGGCCATCGTCACCCTTGCGGCCAAGGCGATTGTCGAGCGGAAAATACATTCTCCAACTATCGTTGCCGATCCGATAGCGGGTGTTCAGGCAGGGAGCAATCGATGAGCATTCAGGTAGACCAGGTCACGAAGCGCTTTGGAACATTTACGGTGCTGAACGATGTGAGCCTTCATGTTCAGGAAGGTGAGCTGGTGGCCCTCCTGGGTCCGTCCGGTTGCGGCAAGACGACGTTGCTGAGAATTTTAGCTGGACTGGAACGCCCTGACCAAGGACGCATCTTCCTACAGGGCACTGAGGTGACGGATCAGCGAATCAGCGAACGTCGTGTGGGATTCGTCTTCCAGCACTATGCGTT
>JAYWIP010000003.1:0-2588 GCA_039794465.1 Nitrospira sp. | reverse complement strand
GGCCTCCCATCCGGTTACCGATTCGGCTTCGGCGTTCATGTACGTAATTCGACCGAGGCAATCTGTCGTGATCACCCCATCGTCCACTAAACGTACCGTCGTGGCCAGCCAGCGCAGACTCTCTTTCGCCTGACGCTCCGTCTGGGAGCGATGAAGCGCCATCTCAATCGTAGGCCGAAGTTCAGCCATCTGGAACGGCTTCAGCAGATACCCCGCCGGCTCTGTGGTTTTTGCGCGCTCGAGGGCATAGTCATCGGCGTAGGCGGTGAGATAGACGACCGGCACAGCATAGCGCGCGCGAAGTTCCCGCGCCGTTTCCACCCCATCCATCGGTCCTTTGAGCACGATGTCCATCAGGACCAGATCCGGCCGAATCTCAGCGGCCTTTCGCAGCGCCTCCTCGCCCGACGTCGCCGTCGCAGGCGCCCGATACCCAAGCCGAGTCAGCGTACACTGAATGTCTTTGGCTACGATGGTTTCATCCTCGACAACGAGAATCGTCGTGGGGCTCATGGATCACATCCTTTCTTCGTAACGCACGGGACGGAACCTCACGTACCATTCCGTTCCCATTCCGCTCTGGAGAGAGACGGTACCTTCCAGCTTGTCCGCCATCAACGACACCAGTTCAAGCCCCAGGGAGTCCTGATTGTTCAGCACCCCATCGTGCGGCAGTCCGACACCGTCGTCGGAGACACGCAGGAGAAACCATTCACCCTCCTCCGCCCGCAGTTCCACGGTGATCCGTCCCGACCGGCCGTTGGGAAACGCGTGTTTCAGACAGTTGGAGAGCAACTCATCGACGATGAGGCCGCACGTCAGTCCCGTATCCACGTCAAAGGCGATGTCTTCCACCGCCAACTCGAGTATCAGATGAGTCGGATCGACGCCGTAGGATCGGCACACATGTCCGGTCAGCGTTCGCAGATACTCCGGCATGTTGATGCGCGACAAATCGTTTGATCGGTGCAACGTGTCGTGAAGCAGCGCAATCGATGAAATGCGAACCTGGCACTCTTTGAAGAGTTGGGCCACCTGTGCATCTTTGATCGTCGCCATCTGTAAGTTGAGCAAGCTGGAAATAACCTGAAGATTATTCTTGACCCGATGGTGCACTTCCCGGAGCAGACTTTCCTTCTCCTTGAGGGTTTTCCGCAACTCGTCTTCCATCTCTTTGCGCTCGGTGAGATCGATGCAGGATCCGATATAGCCGCTCAACGTCCCGTCCGGCTCGAACCGCGGCACTCCGGTATCGACGATCCAGCGATACGCCCCGTCCGCACGCCGAAGACGGTACTCCATCGTAAAGGGCTGCTGCTGCCGGACCGCCTCCTGATAGGTATCGCGGCATCGCGGCTGATCCTGCGCATGAATTCCATGGAACCAGCCGCTGCCGGTTTCTTCCTCTAACGTCCGTCCGGTGAATTCCAACCATCGTTTATTGAAGAAGGTACACCCTTGGTCCGGATCTGACATCCACACCATGACGGGAGCCGTATCGGCCATCATGTGGAACCGCGCCTCACTGTCGCGCAGGGCAGCCTCAATCCTTTTGCGCTGAGTAATATCCCGTGCGATGGCGGATGCGGCGACCACGGTCCCATCGGCATCTTTCACGGGAGATACCGTCAGGGAGACGTGGAATCGCCTGCCCCGTTTCCGACGTTGCATGGTTTCCACATTGCGGACATGCTCGCCCTTCGCAATCCTGTTCAACATGGCTGGCACCTCATCCAGCCGGTCCTGAGGACAGAGGTCGGTGATCGGCAGCCCGATGATCTCCTGAGGAGCATAGCCATAGACACGTTCGGCACCGGCATTCCAACTCCGCACTGTGCCCTGAAGGCTCATGCCGATGATCGCATCATCCGATGACTTGACGAGCGCCGCCAACAGCGACACCGCTTCCGCGCGCAGCGTCTCCAGGTCTCTATTCGCCTGAGCAAGATCTTTCGTGCGCCGGAGAACTTGCTCCTCGATGTCCGGCGCCACGGCGGGACGGTCGGATTCCTCCTGTCTCCTCGGCGGAGCAAGTACCGCCGCCGCCCACAGGGCCAGGACAACAGGAACCAGCTCGCCCATCTTCGCCGACATCGGAGGGTGGCCGGAGGTTCGGAACAGATCCAACAGGCTCAAACCGGACCCAAGTCCCGCCATCCACAAGGCGGCCCCCGGCTGAGTCCCCCGCGCTACGAGCAACACGGGAATCACATAGAGCACGGCACTTACCGGACCGGAAAGAGTCCACCAGTCAGCCACCGCAATCGCAATCGTCAGCGCCAGACTGATGAGAACACGCTTGAGGCCTGCCTCTTTGATGACATCCACATTTCACCTGTATGTACCAATAAATGAGCAATGGACATGCCACGATCATTGCGACGCGCGAAGATTTCCCCCAAGTGTGAAAGCGCCCGGGCTGGTACGCACACCTGGTGCATAGCAATCATTCGTACGTCACATTCTTCCGGCGTGGAGAACGCCAGCCTCAGGAGGCAACTCCACCGGTGGATATCCACCAGTGGTCGCGACAAAGATGAACGGAGATGATTGATGGATTGCGGGATAGGCGTTTGAAGCAGGGAGAT
>JAYWIP010000002.1:0-18866 GCA_039794465.1 Nitrospira sp. | reverse complement strand
TGAGGCTTTTCGCATGGAGCATGGCCTCCCGGTTCCCCACGATCAGTTCCACCGACCCCCCGCCGACATCGACGACCAAGGCCGGCTCTTCCGGAAGTGCGATGCTGTGCTTGACCCCCAAAAAAATGAGGCGGGCTTCCTCGGTTCCGCTGATCACCCGGACGGTCAGCCCGGTCTGTTCCGCCACCTGGCTGACGAATTCGCCGCCATTCCGGGCCTCGCGCACCGCGCTCGTCGCTACGGCCACGATGCGGTCGAATCCCTTATTGCGGGCAAGGGTGACGAGTGTTTTCAGGGTATTCAAGGCACGCACGATGGCTGCGTCGGAGAGCCGCCTGGAGGCAAAGGCTCCGTCGCCCAGCCGCGTCATGTCCTTGAAACGATCCAGGATCTTGTAGCTGGCATCCGGGAGGATCTCCGCCAGCACCAGGTGGATGGAATTAGTCCCGATGTCGATAACTGCGAGCTTGGCCACTGATGTCACCAGTCGGAACGAGGCAAATCGGAGCTGCTGGAGCCTAAAGAACGGGCTGGGATGGTGTCAAGGACGGGATTGTTAAGATGCTGTTACAAGCCGGGAGAGGGAGGCAATGGAACCGGCTCTGGCGCCCACGCCTGAGCCAGTTCCGTTGAAACCCCGGTGCCGGTTACTTATGAAACATGCCGGTCCGCCGGGCGAGTCCCGCAAACGCAACGACACCACTGCCAAACAGCCACAATGCCGCCGGTACAGGAACCGGTGTGTTCACGACGCTGCCGCTGAAGACCGAGGTGCTGGTAAACGCATCGCCAACCCCTGTATTAACCGACCCGAATAAGAGCGTGAGGGCACCCTCGAACGGCGAAGGCGCGAGGCCATAGTACGCGAGGAGGTCGGGATGTTTGGTATCCGTAAACGATCCGAAGGTCACCTTAAAGCTGCTACCCAAGTCCTGAACAAACGCGCTATCGAACGTGCCGCTGAGCAGTGTGGTTCCGGCGGGAATATTGGTGCTTCCCTGAAGCTGGACACCACCGGTGATCGTAATCGACCCGCCCGATCCGAACCTCCACCATCCGTTATTGACCCCGCTCGGTGGTGCCCCCCCGACCCCGCGAGAGTGCCCGAGGAAAAATTCAACACGCAACTGAGACAGAGCGAGGTGACATTGTCGTTGGCCGGCGTGGACAAACCGACTACGTTATCCACCTCAATATTGGCACCGGTCAGCCCGCCGCCGGTTCCGCCGTAGGAAATGGTTCCTGACGTCGGCGCGCTGATATTGAAATCGAGTTCGACCGCCCTGGCGGACGGGCTGAAGAACCCAGTCAGCGCGGTGCCCAGCACGAGCGCCAAACCCAATCGCCAGGCAAAGTTATTCTGTTGACGATGTTGCATCATCAAGGTTCCCCATAGACACGTATGAGAGTTGGCCTACAAGGGGCGATCAAGGTACCGGTCGCCCCGTCTCCTATTGGCAGATCTCACAGCAGCCGGAGCGAAAGGGCAGCCGGTCTTGCGACCAGGCTGCCCACGATCGCACGATTCACTTACGGATTCGGGCTGGCATAGAAACCACGGCACTGGCTGTCGTATTCTGCCGCCCGACCAGCATAGTTGTCATGATCCGGGGCGGCCCGGTCTTCAGCCTTGATCGAGAGCATGTAGGCAGGCGCCTCGAATGCCCAGTTGGCCGGAAGGTTCTCAATCACTGTGGTATTCTGAGCATCGGAGATCAACCGGGCAATGAACGCATCCCGCGTGGCATCGCCGGTCCCCGCAGTCTTGGTATAGGCTTCCAGGTTGACCCAGAACTCGGTCTTGCCGCAGCGCAGGGCCTGCAGCACTTTCGGACGGGCCGTCGCCTTGACCGGATCAGCCACGGTCGCATCCACGCCGCGGAACCCGTTGATGTTCACGACATGGGCGTTGGCAATGGCGGCCGTCGCCGGCGTGATGTAGGCCGGAGATGCCGTCGCCTCGAACGAATCGATGTAACCGATTTTCCCGAACAATCCGACTCCTGCGCCGCTGTTGTCCAAGCAGGTCTTCACACCTGAACTCGACGCACTATAGAAGGCGATGTTGGCCGTGGCCAGTCCCCATTCTTGTGCCTCTTCCTTCATCAGGACTTGATCGAAGGTCGCTTTCGATCCGGAGCCGAACTCCCGCATGCAGAGACGGATGTTGTGCGGGCCTGACGGCACCGCCTGCGTTCCTGCCGCATCGTTGGTCACGGCATAGCCCAGCTCTCTCCAGTCGCGAACCAGCCGCGAGAAGATCTGCTCGATCTCGGTCTGGGTCAGGTTTTGGACCGGGCCGATATTGTTCCCGGCCGAATCGACCCGGCGCACGCTGTTCTGCACCACGATGCTGAAAGGCAGGACCATGAGCTTGTTTTCCGTGACGTTCGGCGCCGGATCGGCCGGTTCGCTTCCGGCCGGAGAGGACTGTCCGAATGAAGTGAATTGGACATCGGAATACCCAAAGTGCATCGGTTGGCGGACGAAGGTGGGGGTGGGATAATCCGTCGTGACCGTGCTTGGGGGATTGGTGCAGGTCTTGTTCTCATTGATGTTGATAGTCACAGTGGTTGCCGTATCCACATCATAGAACGTTTTGGGCACACCGATGGTCAAAGCTCCGCAGCCGCTGGTGGCCGGGTTCGTGGCATCGATGTAGCCCATGTAGCCCTTGCCGTTGTACTTGCCCTTAGACCGGTCACCGCCCGTCGTATCATCGACAGGATAGACGCCGTCGGAAGAGCCGCGCGCCGAATAATTGAAGTTGATGTCCTGGCCGGCAAACTTGCATTGCCAGAGGTGGACGTTGTTGTTCGCCGATTGATAATGCGTAATGGTCCCGGCTGTGTGGTCGCAGACCGAGAGGGGCACTTCGTTGATGAACTGGCGGCCTGCTGAAGATCCTCCGGAATAAATATCGATCGCCGCATTCGCGCTGGAGGCCACCCCGGCAAGGCCGAGGACGGCGGCCGCGATGGTGGCAAGCTGATTGGTCTTCATGTGTTGTGCTCCTGTTGAAAATTGTGGTTATTGTCTCGCAACCGATCCTGTTACGCCGCCTGGCGGAACAGATTCCGCCGGGCCATGCCGACAAGGCCGATCAAGCCTGAACCAAAGAGCACCACCGCCGCAGGCACCGGAACTGCCGCCAGTTGCCCGCCGGTGATCTGGAACATGCCATTGGCCGAGAGCATCGCCTGGCCCATGCCCATCAACGGATCACCAGTTTCACTGTCGCCCTTGACGATGTAGAGCAGCTGATCGAGGTTCGCCGCCATGTTCGTGAGGAATCCCGCAGCCATTCTCTCAGCCGTTCCGAAGCGGGAGGTGTAGGAATTCGCGTTGCTAAAGCCCACCACGGCACCGTTTTGCCCGGAGATCAGATTCGGCGCGTTGGCATCAGTCACGAGATTGGCCCAGAGATCCATCACGTTGGCGGTGTTTCCGACGCTGCCGCCGTTGCCACCATTCAGATTGGTCGAGGACCCGGCCTTCACGGCATACCCACCGGTACCCGCGTCAGCCTGGTATCCCAACACCGAGTAGCGGACCGGATAGTCCGGAGCCGTCGGGTTGAGATCCTTCACACCCGCGGCATTCAGGTAGGCGGACACGTCCACGTTCGTCGTGGTCGTGCCGGTCGTGAGCTGATCCATCGTCTTGCCGGTCAGGCTCGAGAGGTTGATCAAGGCTTCCGCCCCTTCACCGGCTGTCCGGTTTCCATAGATTACCAAGACCAGATCACCCTCTGTGAGGGTAAAGGCCTGGGCCGACTGGCTCATCACGCCCGTGACCATGATTGCGGCTCCCGCAAGTGCCAAGACAGTCTTCTTCATTCGATTCATTGACTCCATCACGCATCCTCCTTGGTAGTGAACTTCCTGACGGCACTCTCTTTCCCTGTCTCGTTGCTTCTTCGCTCCGGCACACCTGCCACTGACTATCGGCCACCTCCCTTCGGGCATTTGAAATTTGATGTTCCTTGCCCTCGGCTTCCATGAAGTCCTTTTTGCTCGTCGTCACGCTTTCCTTTTAAAAGCCCGGTGTTACTTCCGGATATGGACTCGATTGAAACGGCGTAAATGTTCCGTTAAGAGTCGCTATCCTCTCGGCGGTCGGAATGCACCAGAGGACTAGGACGCTCGCCATAGCATTTCATGGGGTGATGATGGTCGGGCACCGTTACAATTGAGAGAGGAGTTCTATTGGGGGTGTGTTAAATCTTCGGACTGGCAGGTGGCGATACACAGGGACCCGTGACCAATCTGCTGCGACAGGTCTCCGAAGTCCTGATCTACACAGGTGGAAAAAACTTCACGATGACGGTGCGGTCCATACCTTCCGGCGGCGGACGGACATGCGTCACTTTCGAGAGAGCATCGAGGGCGGACTGATCGAACAACAGGCTACCGGAGGAATTGACCAGGCGATATTGCAAGACCCGCCCCTGCTCATCGATGACGAGCTCACAGAGCACCGCGTATTCGAGATCGTCCGGCAGCGAGGGCGGCTGATGATATTGCGCTTGGATCATCGCCGTCAGGATGTCCGAATAGCCGGCGAACCGGTTGCGGCTCTTGCCGATGGCAAAGGGATCGGCGCTGACCGGCGGCGGAGCAGGCGCATCCGAGGCTTTGGGAGGGGGCGGCGCTTCCGCCTCCTGAGGAGGCGGCGGAGGTGGAGGGGCTTCTTGCGGCGGCGGTTCCGGTTTGGGCGGTTCCGGCTCAGGTTCTGGTTCCGGTTCAGGCTCCGTTTCAGGTGGAGGTGGCGGCTCTTCCTTCTTGAACGCCGTCAGCTTGTACACCTTGATCAGATTCTGGCCCCACTCGGTCTGTGAGACCCAATAGAGCCCCGCCCCGATCCCGATGTGGACCAGCCCGACGATGAGCAACGTCGTGCCGAGCTTGCTCTTCTTCTTTTCGAATCCGCGATAGCCGGACATGGTCTTTGGTCTATCTGGTTTATCTGGGCTATTCGGTCTATCTGGTCTGTTGGATGGCGCGATACGCGTGACAACCAGAACTTGCGCGAAGTTGGTTTGGTCGGTGCGGTTTTCCTAATCCGGTTATTCTATCTCATTCCGGTATTCCTCGGACCGAGCTGACCAGAACGACCAGATAGACAAGACAGACCGTTCCGGATACACGCGCCATAGTCTCTACGGTTCATTGAACGGCTTCGTCGCAATGGCGAGTTCTTCGACGGGGATGCGCTGGAGAATGTCCAGCACGGCGACGACGTGCTTGTATTCGACGCCGGCGTCGCCCCGGAGCACCAGCGGCAGCTTGCCGCCTTTCGCCGCCTTGAGGTCGCGAATGAGTTTTTCCAGTTCGCTGAGCTTGACATGCTCTTCATCCATATAGACATCGCCGTTCTTTTTCACCGACAGAGTCGGGGTGCTGCTTTCCATCTCGGTTTCGTGCGGGGTGGATTCCGGCAGCTTCAGCTCGATACCCTGCACCATGGCCGTCGTCGTGATGATGAAGATGACCAACAAGACCCAGGCCAGGTCGAGCAGCGGCGTGATATTGATGTCCGAGACCGCACCGTGGGATTTTTTCGAAAAGCGTCTCATTATTCCTGTCTATCTGGTTCGTTTAGTCTGTGTGGTTTTTCTGGTGTCACTTGTTACTCGCGACTCAACACTCAGCACTACTGTTTTAGTGGCCTGTTGCTGCGCCCGACGGCTCCGGTTCCTGGCGATGCCCACCGGGACGATAGTCTTCCAAGTCCTCCGCCGCTGCTCCGTTCCCGTTCTTGTCCCGGAGATACTCGGTCATGAAGACGGTTTCGAGATGGGCCGCGAAGTTATCCAATTCCATCGTAATGGTTTTGGTTTTCGTCACGAGGAAGTTGTAGCAAAAGAGGGAGGGAATCGCGACCATCAGACCTGCCACCGTGGCAATCAACGCCGAGGCGACGCCCGGGGCCATCGTCGTCAACGTCGCTTGCTGGGCTCGTCCGATTCCGGAAAAGGTATCCATCACGCCCCACACCGTCCCGAGCAACCCGATGAACGGACCGCCGCTGATGGCGGTGGCCAGCACGATCATGCCGGATTCCAGCCCGACGGCGGCTTCGCCCAGGACCCGCTCCAACGCGATCCGCACGGCGCTCATGCCGTGATGGGGGATCTTCTCGGTTCCGTATTTTTCCTGCTGCGCCTTCAGCTCTTCACACCCGCCATAATAGAGGTCGTACATGGGGGAACCCTGGAGTTGCTTATCCTGCCCCTTGCCGAAAAGACTCAACGGGCCTTTGGCCTTCGAATAGAAGCCCAGGAAGGCTGCATTCCGTTTCTTGGCTCTCCCCAATTGACGGAACTTATTGATGATGACTGTCCAGCTGACAAGTGAAAAGAAGAGCAACACCGCGAGCGTAATTTTCCCTTCGAGCGTCGCATGACTCAGCGCGAATGCGACACCGCCAGAACTCATATCCATGCTGCCTTGTCCTTTCTCGTCAGTTGCCCGGCTGCGCCTGTGGCTTCACGTCCACCTGAATGACCACGCCGCGTTTCATTTTGGGGAGTTGCGGCCGCTTGGATTTGCCGTCTTTGGCGTCAGTGCTTGCCACCACCTGCTTTTCGGCGGTGGCGCGCGCCTGCTGCGTGGATGACTCCGTCGTCTTCTCCTGAACTGTTTCCACCGTCTTGGACGCCGTCACGGAGGTGCTCGATGTCGCCGACGCTGTCGCCGAGACGGTACCCGTCACGCCGCTCAATCCCCCACCCAACGACGACCCGCCGGCACTGGACCCGCCGCTCACGCTCCCACCGATGGCCGCGGTGCCGGAAAAAGCGCCGACAAATGAGGAGAGGTTGCCCTTCACGGCCCCTTCCACATCGAACTGTACATCACCCTCGATCGTGCCGCCCTGAAGATCCAGATTGCGGCCCGCGAAGATCCGGATGCGCCGCCCTCTGATGCCGGCCGAAGGGACGACCAGATCACGTCCTGCCCTCAGATTGATATCGCCGAGTTCGAGAGGCAACCCTCCCTTGTCCGGGTTCTGCGTGATGAACCTCTCGAAGATCTGCCGGTACACAGGCTCCCGCGCCGCCACCATGTCGGCCAGACGGTCTTCCAGGACGCTCGTGTTCCGGCCGAGAAAGTTCTGTTTGACGATCTCTCCCTTCAACGCCTCGATTGCCGGCGTGTCGAATTTCGGAAAATTCAACGGGAACTTGGGATCGCTGCCGTGGTGCGTGAAAATGCCGCTGCCGGGGACCAAAAACGTAATAAAGACATCTGCCCCGTTCTGGTCTTTCGCCGGTGTTCCGTCCTCATTGAACACCTGCACTCTGAAGGGGATGGCCTCGTTTCTCCCGCCGCTACCCGCATTGATATCGCCTTCTGTCGAGTAGATGGAGATGTTGCCACCGGTCAGGGTGGCAATGCGGGACTGGAACACATCCACATCGCCCTTCGTCTTGATATCGATGTTGCCGCCACGGATCGAGAGAATCCCGGAATTCGGATTCGACCCGAAGGTGCCGACTGTGAGTTTTCCGCCGGTTCCTTGTTCAATCGACACCAGCGAAGCATCCACCAGCTGGATCTGCCCGTCGACCAACAGCACAATCCTGCCGTCCACAACGATCGGCTTCCCCTTGACCAGCACAGGCGTGAAGGGCTTGCCATTAATGAGCGCTCCTGGCCGGTCCAAGACTACCGTGCCCTGCGAAATGACCGGCTGGGTACCGTTAAGGACAACCGGTACCCCATCGACCTTGACCGGCTTTCCATCGACCATGAGGATATTGGCCAGCACCACACCCTGCACCAGCTGATTGGTCGGACTGCCGTCAGGATTCAATGCCGGCTTCGTTCCCAATCCGTGAATCCAGATATCGGCGCCATTGTGACTCACAATTCGTGTCTGAGTCATCGCGATGTCGCCGCCCACACCGATATCGATGAGCCCCGGCGCATTGACCTCGCCGGAACTCACGCTGATGAGATGCTGAATCCCTCGGCTATCCCCGAGATCCAGCAATCCAGTTCCCGGAACCGGATTGCCAGTGGCGTCCAATGTCCCGACCCGAATCTTGGCGGTTCCCTTCCCATAAAATTGAAGGCCATTCTGCAAGGGGTCTCCCTGACCAACCCTCAGAAATCCCATGTTTCTGCCTGCGGACACCGTGGCCGTCACTCCTTCGTGCACATACGTCTCCAGCGAGAAATCTCCGCCGGTCAGCCGGTCGAGGCTGCCGATATCCCTGGCAGCCTCAACTGTCACTTGCTTCTTAAACACCGGCGAAACGAGTTTGAGAATGAGGGAATAGATGCTCCCGGTTTCACTCTTGAAGGTCACCGGCTGAACCTGATGGGCGGGGTCTATTCCTCCCGGTATCCTGTTTCGCTCGGCTGCAAATCGTGCATCGGAATAGGCTCCCTGCAACTGCAAGGGCTTGCCGGCACTGTCGTGTTGAGGCACGTCCCTCAAGATGCCTCCCGATTGAGTGATCACCGGCGAGGCCGAGAATTGTGGGATCAACGGCCATTGCGTTGCACTGAAATCCGACTCCTTCGGTTTCTTGAGAAGGGTTGGCTGAGACAGCAGATTCTCGGGCCTGGCGATGAACCGGCCCAATTTAGGATCTTTCGAGGCGGTCGGCAGGAACAGCAACTGCCAACTGCCGGTCTTTTCATCGTCGCCGACGAACACCAATTTGTATTGCGGATCTCTCCTGGTCCCCACTTGTCTCACCGCTCCCATCACATCCTGCTTGGCGAAGAAGTTGAGCTTGCCCGAGATCGACGGGAAGAAGTTCAAGTCCCGCTCAATGACGATCTTTCCCTCCAGCGCCTGCGCATCGAGAGAGGCGGGGTAAAACTTGCGCACGGCATTGATGCCACCTGCTGAGTTGGCCAGGTCAGGCCTGAGGAAAATATCGCCCTTCGTTGAGACCAGCGAGACGCTGCTCCCCGGATGGGACGTGACATAGAAAGTTCCCACCCCGAAGAGGTCTTCGACCAATCCCCGATCCTGCACCAGGCCCCAATAAATATTGCCGGGGGCGTTCACGCGAACATCAACCTTGTAGGATTCCGTTAACTGTTCCGACTCGTTGATCTTCCCGCCCCCGACGGTAATATTGCCGTATAACGGTGCATTCGCGCTCCCATCCCATCCGAAGTGGCCGCCTGTCGGGTGCTGCCCTGCGCCGGGACCGACATTCGTGCCGACATTGACGGTGGCAGTCCCATTGCCGAGCAAAAAGCCCGGACCCACCTGAGAGTTGCCCACCAACCCACCGAGATAGTTCCGGCCCACATTCAGGGTGAGATTCCCAAGTTGGTTGAGCCTGATTCCCGTCACGACGCTACTGATCAGCCCGCTTGGAGCGATCAAGTCACGATCGGTCGTGATCGTGATATCCCCCCCCTCAAAGGTTTCAACCGTCGATTGGCCGGTGAGATTCGCATTAAGCTGCGTCAGCCTGATGTCGCCGAACGCCGTCGGACTGCGTCCCGCCTCCATCGTGATCGACCCGCCTAGACCGGTGGAAATCGTCGAACCACGAATCTCGATGTGCTCGTTCGCAAACAACTTGTAGTCCCACCGGCTTCCGGCGGTTCCCTGCCCCCGCTCGCCGTTTGTAATGCTGGCGCTGTTGAACAGCAGATTCCGGCCTGCGTTGAACGTAAGCGTCCCGGTCTGCCCTGCCGGCAACAGCCATGCCGACAGGTCGAAGCGGGCCGTCACAGTCATGTCTCCCGTCGATTGGAACTCGATGTCGTTGAGGCCGCTGTCGGTGAAGCTGTCCAGCGTGGCGGTTGTGATGGAGTTGCTATCCGTGAACACCGGATCGATCAGCAGCTTCCCGCCTCGGTAGCCGGCGATCGCATGGGCGCGGAAGGCGCCCTCCCACGACACCCTACTGCCGCTCAGCTCGATGAATCCGCCGTTTCCCCCTTTGGTTCCACCGGAGACATCGATGAGCGCGCCTTTCTTGAAATCGGTGCGTCCCGTTGTCAGATCGGCCTTCGCGATCACTGTGCCGCCGTCGGACACCCCTGTCGCATCGCCCTTCACCAAAATTCTGCTCCCGTCGGCCAAAGTCACCGCCTCGGTGGCAATCAATTCGACCCGGCCGTTTTTCTGCTGCACACTGTTGGCCTGAATCATCCCAGACTGATTGACGACCTTGCCGAACAGGCTCACTTGCCCGCCGTCCGCGATCAAATCTCCGAGATTCGTCGCCTGGCCCGTCGGCGCCTTCACTTCGACGAACAGTCCGCGGCCGTCCGGACGATTCGTGAGATAGGCGCTGGCCCCCGCCGCAAGAGCGACATGCCCTCCGTCGCTCCTGATGATG
Source organism: Nitrospira sp. (assembly GCA_039794465.1). Taxonomy (GTDB): domain Bacteria; phylum Nitrospirota; class Nitrospiria; order Nitrospirales; family Nitrospiraceae; genus Nitrospira_D. The sequence continues at coordinate 8,539 of JAYWIP010000002.1, read as the reverse complement.
CCGGCATTCGAAACATTGTGGGCGAAGAGATACACTCCAAACGGACCGGCCGTAATCTGCCCTTCGTTGCGCACCATGCCATTCAACGCCGTGTCTCCCAACCCAAGGTGGGTGGAGGCTCCTCCGAACCGGTAGTTGCTGGCCAGGAAATCGGCGTCGGTCATATGCAGCGTCGAGGCAACAAGGCCGCCGACGTTGACCTGCGCATTGGCTCCGAACAGGACTCCGTTCGGATTGAGCAGGAAGACGGTACCGGTCGCATTGAGCATGCCGTTGATCAAACTCGGATTCGCGTCGTAAATCCGATTGAGCGCGACGCCGCCGACCGGCTGGAGAAAACTGGTCACTTCGTTGGGCGCGATGTTGAACTGTCCCCAATGAATGATCGCGTGCCGAGAAGCCTGCTGGATCGTGACCCGATCGGTGCCGAGTCCGGTGACAGACGCGTCGCCGGCCACTACCGAGGGATTCACCGGATTCGCCGGGCATTCCCGCACCTGGCCAGTACAGAGCACTATCCCGATCGTCAAGGCCGTGACAAGCAGACGCTGCCCCCGCTTCCACCACTGGAGCGCACGGGCCAGGACGGCGCCGTCGACCGTGAGATATCCGGTGACTATGTACGCAGATTGCTTCATTTGGACGCCTCGCAGTTCAATACGCCACCGTCACCAGGAAATGGACGAAGGTGTCACCGCGTTTCGTCGTAGTCGCGTCGCGCAACGCCCAGCCCTGATCGATCCGCACAGCCAGATTGTACGGCACGAGCTGCGCCCGGATTCCCGCCCCGACGCTCTCCAGCCGAAACTGGTCCTTCTGTCCGATCGGCGCCTTGGCAATCCATAAGTTGGCCACGTCGTAGAACGCCGCGGCCTTCCACTCGATCTTCACCTCGGACGATCGGCGCCGCTGCCAGATCACGTCCAGCGGAACGTCGATCAGGTTGGGCGTCGTTAATTCTGCCCTGCCGCGCAGTGCATGGTCGGCGATCGCCTCGCTCTGAATGTACCCCCGCACCGTGTCCGCCCCGCCGGCGAAATACTGCTCTGCCGGCACCAGCGGCTCGCTCGCCCATTGGCCGTCGGCGTGCAGCGCGAGATTGAATCCAACCGGAAGGGGCTGTACACGATCCAGCGCACCCTGCAGCACGGCGAATTTTCCGGTCGCTCCCGGGCGTTGTCCCGGATTGTTGAACCGATCTTTCGGGTCCCCGGAAAAATCCTCCGGTTTCCCGCCGGGCACGATCGGCCAATAGCCCTTGGCCGTGGCGGAGAACAGGGTCAACCCCAACCGGTCAGGGTACACGCCCGAATAGCCGAGCGACAGGGGAGTGTACTGGATGGGACTCAGTACGACCGCCGTCCCCAACGTTCCCGGGAAGGTCGCCTCCGTTTTCTCCAGGCGCTTGAAATCAGCGCCGAATGTGATCGAATGGGTCGCCGGCCCGCCTTTCAGGATCGGAAAAAAATAGCGCGCGCCTGCGATCGTGGCGTTGCCCGCCACTGTGATATCGCCGGGACTGATCGCCAGCGTGTTGCCTCCGAGGATCGACTTGCTGATGACTTTGGATGCATAGACCGCCACCGCGTGCTGCGGACCGTCAAGGGGCGCGACATAGGTGGCGGAGTAGCCCTGCACGGCTCCCCAATCCGTGGGGGTCTGAGTCGTCTGAACCGACATGATATGGTCCGCGTTCCAGAGATTCGAGTAGGAGGCTTCCACGGTCATCCGGTTTCGTGGCGTCGTAAACGGCCCCTTGTTGTCTGCGGTCACCTTGACGTGCAGCGGCAGGCGGTCTTTGACTTTCAATTCGAGGCCGACCCTGCCGGGTTCGCTGCCCGGTTTGAGCACCGGCGTCACTTTGAGATCCGGGTTGGCATTGACGGCGTCAAGCTCCTTGACCAACTGCTTCTCTTCAATCAAGTTTCCAAGCCGGACCGAGGGGAGCTTCTGCAAGATCTGGTAGCGGGGATAGTACTGATTCCCGGTGACTCTGATTTCGAGCAGCCGACCCTCGATCACCTGCATGCGCACCGTGCCTTCGTCGATCGTCTGTTCCGGAATCGTGACGAGAATGGTCGGAAATCCCAGCGCCTGATACGCTCTTTCCAATGCGCCCCTGGCCCGCTCCAGATCGGCCATTTGCCTGCCATGGCCCTTGTACTTCCCCAGCACCTCGTCGATCTTGTCCGGCGGCAGCAGCGCGCTGCCTTCGACGACGAAGGTTTTGATCTCGAATCCCGGTCGCTCGTCCGAAACTTCCGCGGGTGAAGCGGGCTTGGCCTCGGCGGGTTTATCCCTGTCCGATTGAGCCGACCCCGCTTGAGCCATGAGCATAGGGCCTTGGGCAGCTCGTCGATGAAGCTGCTCCGCCCAGCCGGTTTCTATCCCTACTCCCATCAGTGCCATGACCATGCACGCCACAACATTATGCCGAACGAGTTGGCTGTTCATGCCACTTCAGTGCTTCCGACCGGCGACTACTGAGACTCACGCCGACCATTCCGTTTCTTCCTTCGCCCATGATCTCTCATGGACGGCCTTGAGCTCTGGCCGTGATAGACCGAGCCCTTCGGGAGTCAATCTCCAAGTATGGTGTATCGGGAAGCTGTTACGGTGGCGTTACCGAAAGATTTGTCTTTTGTTAGTTCTCTTAAAACAGCCGTGGCGCCCCTTGCGGGCCTCACGCGCAGCGACTAGAGTGCGCAGTGATTCTCAGATGCTCACAGGAGATCGACGATCCATGGCTGTGTCCCGGCGTCATGCCTCGATTGCATTCGCGCTGACGTTGTCGTGCTGGTTGATCGCGGACAGCGTCAACGGGTATCTGGCTCATCTCCTGCTGGATGTCTCTCCCCCGGTACCGGGCGCTGACTCCGGCCCTGCCGTTCCGATCACGGCCGCGCCTCCGTCCGATACCGCGCAGCAGGTCAAAGCCATTCTTGCTTCCGGACTGTTCGTCGTCCCTCCGGATCTCTCTGCGCTCGACCCTGACGCGGAACGCCCCTCCGCTCCGCCGCCGCCGCCGCCAATAGAATTGGCAGGGAAGCTGAAATTGCTGGGAACCGCCATCAGAGTCGGCGGTCGCTCATCTGCTGCGATCGAAAATCTTCAGGATCACAAGCAGACCCTCTATTTTTCCCAAGACACGATCGAAGGATTCGGCCAACTGGCGGTCATCACCCGCGACGGGGTCACGATCAAGGAGGGCAATCGACAGGGCTACCTTCCGCTGGCCGATGAGTCGGCGAAGCCGATACCGATTTCGATCGCCATGCCTCCCGCACCCAAACGACCGGCCACTCCCACCCTCATCGACCGGCGGCAACTCCAGCAGAACCTGTCGGACGTCTCCAAACTCCTGACGGAGGCCCGCGCGATGCCCTATTACAACTTGGCGAACAACGGCAAGCTGGAAGGCTGGCAATTCATCGAGATCAAACCCAAGAGCATCCTCGATCAACTGGGTCTTCAGCAGAGGGACGTCGTGCTGCGGATCAACGGCACGCCCGTCGTCGATCCCGGCACCATGCTGCGACTCCTTCAAGAGATCCCGCATGAGCGCCTCGTCAAGGTTGATCTGATACGCGGAACCGACCGACAGACGTTTGCCTACGAAATTCGTTAATGCATGGCCGCTCCTTCCCTCCCATCCCTCGGTGAATTAACTGGAAGTTAATGTGTCGGTAACGAGCGCGTGATGGCGCAAAGGGTAATGTCCACCGGTCATATGTCGTGATCCCAAACGTTGAACTTACTTTTGGAGCTGCCTTTGCAAACCTATCGTCCTTATCCCGTCCGGATTATCGCCGTGTATGTGGCACTCTTGTGCCTGTTCACAATCAGTCCCGCCTCGGCTGAATGGTACACAGCCGGATATGGGGGCCTGTCGTTCGGGAACAAGCTCTACGATGTCACGATGCCCGATCAGGGCCTGCGTCTTGCTCAACAACAATTTCCGTCGGTGCTGATTCCGACGACCGGCGACACGGTGAGCCAGAGTTTCAAGACCTCCAACCTCTCCCTTGCCAATTCCGCCATCTACGGCGCCAAGGTCGGGTACTTTTTCACCCACGAAGGGTACTCCTGGCTTGGACTCGAACTGGATGCCTTTACCTCGAAGCCAGACATCAAGCAGCAGAGCCTCTCCACCAGACAAGAGTTTACATTTACTCCGGGCACAACCACCGAATGCTTGAACCTCGGCACGCGATGTCCTCAGGTCGGTGTCAACAACGGCAGTTTGAACGTTCAAGAGTCTTCGTTGCGGGTGGCTGCGCTGACGGCCAACGTCATCGTGCGGTACCCGGGTAAATGGTTCCAGCCCTATGCCGGCGTTGGAGGCGGCGTCTTCTATTTTACGAGTTCGGGCCAGTTCGAAGGCCGGCAATTCGCGCCCGGCCTCAGCGTGTTGGGTGGGCTCAAACTCCTGGCGACGGAGCAATGGGGGCTGTTCGTCGAGGGGCGCTACAATTTTTCCTATGTCAGCAACTTTGACCCCGTTTTCGGCTTGAGCGGCAGCTACCGGGCAGCCCATATGGTCGCCGGCGTGTCCTACCAGTTTTGAGCTGCTCGGCATACTCTGGCCCCTCCTTCAGCCCGGTGCTCACTCGCAGCCCGCATGATTCATGATGGTTCATGACAGCACCACGTCACTGTCTATCTCGTGAAGTGTTGTACGCCTCTCGCAGTCAAAGACCTTTCTATGTCATGCTTGCTTGCGCTTCACGCTTCACGAGATACGAGCGACGCAAGTTGCCGTAGCGAAAGGGCCCCGTGATGCCTCGATCCGACCGCCCCGCTGCCGTTCGCCCTCAACCCGTGTCATCCACGATCGAACGCGAAATCAAGTTATCCGTCGATGCCGACTTCCGCCTGCCCCCGCGCCTCGGCACTCCGCTGCCGAGAAAGCTCCTGACGTCCACCTATTACGACACCGCTTCGCACGACCTGACCCACGCGCGCATCACGTTGCGGCATCGGGTCGAACAGGGCAAAAAGGTCTGGCAGCTCAAGCTTCCCTTGTGTGAGGACCGGCAAGAGGTCGAGGTTGTCGACCAAGACCAGCGTCCACCGACATCGCTTTGTGATCTGCTTGTCCTTCACGTGGGACAACGCAAACTGGCCCCTGTTGCAACCTTGCGGGTGTGGCGGACGGGCGTTCGGGTACGGCAGCGGGGAAGTCCGGTTGCGGAGATCGTCCTCGATCATGTGTCGGTCGTGAAGAACGGTCTGGTCATCCAACGATTCCGTGAACTTGAAATCGAGCAACTCACCGACGACGACCGAGCGGTGCAGGATCTGGAACAGCGGCTCCGCCAGGCCGGCGCACGAGACCACGACGGGCGGCCGAAATTGTTTCGCGCGCTCTCGTTGCCGGCGCCCGCTCCGGCTCGGCCGCCCGAGACGGATGCGCCGATCATCGACCACGTGAAGTGGGCGCTGACGCAACATGTCCGCTGGCTGTTGGCGCATGACCCCGGCACCAGGCTGGGGGTGCAGAGCGAGAGCCTCCACCAGATGCGCGTCGCCACGAGGCGGCTCCGCGCGGTCCTGCGGGCCGCCGAACCGGTGCTGTCGCCGGACTGGGCCCAGGCCCTCGAGAACGAATTGGCCTGGCTCAGCGAGTTCCTGGCCCAGGCCCGTGACCTCGACGTGCAACTCGCCTATTTTGAGCAAGAGTCTTCACGTCTGGACGCGAGGGACCGGAAGCCGCTGGCACAGTTCATCGCCCATCTCCGGACCCAACGGGAGCGGGTCCAGCATCTGGTGCAAAGCGAACTGAATAGCGCCCGCTATTTCGACCTGGTGCGACGGGTTCAACAGGCCGCCGGTGATCCATCCATCGTGGACACGACCGTGACGTTGCACGACCTTGCGAAGCGGGAATTCAAGAAATTGCGAAGGGCGATTCACAGTCTGCCTTCGTCGCCGAATCAGGCTGTCCTCCATAAGATTCGTATCAAGACGAAACGCGCCCGCTATGCCGCGGAACTGGCGATGTGGTCGGTCGGCAAGCGGGCCACACGCTTTATGAAGCAAGCGCGAGCGGTTCAGGACCTCCTGGGAAGTTACCAAGATTCTTTTACGGCGGAAACCTACATCCGCGCATTCCTCAAACAGTCCACCAGCATCCGCGCCGGATTCATGGCGGGACGCATGGTCGAACGCCAGCGCCAACGCCGCCACGACGTGCTCGCGCGCCTCAAGCCGGAATTTACCGCATTGTTGAAAAAAGGCCGGCGCGCTTGGCAGTGAACCCGGCTTCGCGATCCGGGCTTCTTGCCTGCGATCGGAGACCGCCGGTTTTGTCCCAATATCGGTTACAGCCTCACGGTATTACCGATTCCGCGGAGATCCGGTCGTGCTGCGATACAGGGCCGCCCCCACCATCGTCATGATCACAAGGCCGGGCCAGCCGCCCAACGGAGGCCTATCGAAAAGGGTAAACGGATCGGCGCTGAAGGCAGGCCACAGGGCGACCAGCGCGATCGGCAGCGCCAGCAGAATTCCCATCAACGCTTCACCGGTGATCAGGCCTGCGGCGAACAAGAGCCCGCGCCGCGACGGGTTATGATCCTGACCAGCCGCATTCTTGGCGAGTGCTGCGATGACACCGCCCGCACAAATCGCCGCCGAGAGTTTCAGCGGCAGATAGATGCCCAATGCCACCGCAAGTACGGGCAACCGAAACCCGCCACCACGGCGTTCCAACCGTCGGTCGACCAGAATAATGGCAACCCCGATTGCTGCGCCCAGTCCTACCAGCGGCCACGGCAGTCCGGCGCCGAACACGCTCCGCGTCAGTCCGGCCATCAGCGTCGCCTGTGGAGCGCTCAAGGGATGCGGATGGCCGATGGTCGGTTCCCCGATCCCATACTTGGCCTGCAGCAGCGAGAGAACCGGCGCCAGCACCACGGCGCCGGTCACCACCCCGACCACCTGCATGATTTGCTGCTTCCACGGTGTCGCACCGACCAGATAACCAGTCTTAAGATCTTGCAAGTTATCCCCGCCCATGGCGGCGGCGCAGCAGACGACCGCCCCGATCACCAAAGCGGCCGCCGGTCCTGCCGGATGGCCCGCTCCCATGAACAGCACAAGCAACAGCGACGCCAGCATGATTGTGGCAATCGTCACGCCTGACACGGGGTTGCTGGAACTCCCGACCAACCCCGCCATGTAGGCCGCAACCGACGCAAAGAGAAACGCCGCCAGCGCCATCACAATCGTCATGAGCAGGCCGATCACGGGACTGCTCACCACCGTGGTGTAGATCCAGGCCATCGGGATCAACGACAGAACAAACGGCACGACGATCCACCCCAACGGCGCATCGCGTTCGGTCCGAGCCGTCACTGTGTCTGATCCAGCGGGTCCCTGGTCCTGCACCGTGGCCCGCAGCGCCTGCATGCTCCGCCACACCGGTTCACGCAGCCGCGTCAACGTCCACAATCCACCCGTCAGCATCGCGCCGATTCCGATATAGCGGATCTGCCCGCTCCATATCGCCGTTGCCGCCGCCAGTCCGGCCCGATCCGGCGGCAATCCATAGAGCAGTCCGTACACGGGCATCAGAATCATCCATCCAAGAACCCCGCCGAGAAATACCACCAGCGCCGTGTGCAGGCCGATGATGTACCCCACCGCGAGCAGCGCCGGAGACAGATTGAGGCCCGCATAGAGCACCGTGCGCCCGGCCTGCACCGCCCCTTCCAAGGATTCCGTCCAGAGGCGCATGCCGCTCTCACCGAACTTCACCGCCCCGCCCACGAGCGCCGCCGACAGAAGCGCCCGGAAATCCCGCCCGGCCTCGGCCTGACCAGCGCCGGGACGATCCGGCGCGGCCACCTTCAACACCTCTGCCGTCGCCACGCCTTCGGGAAACCGCAGCCGCGCCGTCACGATCAGCGCCCGCCGCAAGGGAATAGTGAAGAGCACCCCGAGTAACCCGCCGACCAACGCAATCATCGTGGTCTGCCGGTAGTCGAACGTTGACCAGTAGCCGACCAGGAGGAGCGCAGGAATCGTGAAAATGACCCCGGCGGCCAACGCCTCGCCGGAGGAGGCGGCAGTTTGCACGATGTTGTTCTCAAGAATGTTCGACCGACGGAATAAGCGAAGGATTGCCATGGAGGCCACCGCAGCCGGAATTGACGCGGACACGGTCATTCCGGCAAAGAGGCCCAGATACGCATTAGCGGCGGCGAGCACCGCGGCAAGGATCACTGATAAGGCGACCGCCTTAATCGTAATCTCAGGGAGCGTGACCGTGGCCGGGACGACAGGCTGGTCGTCCTTCATGAGCGTGCCTATCCCCTTGACTTGCGAGCTACCAGGCGTAGGCCTCCGGAGCCGGCCCGCCCGGCCCTGGGAAAATCGCGTCCAGCCGCTTGAGCTGATCGCCGCCCAACGTCAACGCCAAAACCCGCATCGCGCCTTTCAATTTTTCCATAGTGCGCGGCCCTATGATGGGCGCTGTCACCACGGGCTGCTGCAGCCGCCACGCCAACGCCACGTCGGCGGGCCGCTCGCCCAT
>JAYWIP010000001.1:0-14918 GCA_039794465.1 Nitrospira sp. | reverse complement strand
TGGGGAGGCTTCTGCCATTGTTGAAACGCACCAATGCTAGGGAGGAATCATGAAGAAGACCTCGCGCACGATCGCAGTTGTTGGCTTGGGATATGTCGGCCTTCCGATCGCCGTAGAGTTTGGCAAACAAGTGCCTGTAATTGGATTCGACATCAATAAGATCAAGGTTGATGAGTTAAGAAAGGGCATTGACCGGACCGGCGAGGTGTCAGAAGGTGATCTGAAAACCACGCAGGTTCAGTTTACGTCCGAGCCTGTGGATCTAAAATCGGCGGACTTCATTATTGTCGCTGTTCCGACTCCGATTAACGAATCGCTTCAACCGGATCTGAAGGCGCTCCGGATGTGTTCGGAGATGATAGGCGCTAATCTATCCCCTGGCTCAATCGTTGTCTATGAGTCGACGGTCTATCCCGGTGTTACTGAAGAAGTGTGTCTTCCCATCTTAGAGAAGAAATCAGGCCTGAAGGCTGGGGTCGATTTTAAAGTCGGCTATTCTCCCGAACGAATCAACCCGGGCGACAAGGAACATACGCTTTCTAAAATAGTGAAAGTGGTGTCTGCGCAAGATGCCGAATCGCTCGAAATTGTCGCGGAAATCTATGGAATGGTTGTTAAGGCCGGTATCCATCGGGCCTCAAGCATCAAGGTGGCGGAAGCGGCCAAGGTGATTGAAAATACGCAACGTGATCTGAATATCGCCTTGATGAACGAACTTGCGCTGATTTTTCACCGGTTAGACATTGACACGAAGGCGGTGCTCGACGCGGCGGGCACCAAGTGGAATTTTCTCAGGTTTTCTCCGGGCCTGGTTGGCGGGCACTGTATCGGAGTCGATCCGTACTATTTGACGGCAAAAGCGGAATCTGTGGGCTATCATCCGCAAGTGATTCTCTCGGGCCGGCGCATCAATAACGGCATGGGCAAGTTTGTCGCTGAACAATCCATGAAGTTGCTGAGCCAACTGTCTCGCCCAGCCAGCGAATTAACCGTGGGGGTTCTGGGCCTGACCTTCAAAGAAAATGTTCCGGACCTGCGCAACAGCAAAGTCCCGGACATCATCCGCGAGCTCCGTGAATACGGGGTGAAGGTGTTGGTGCATGATCCGCTCGCTGAACATGAAGAGGCCGTGGCCGAATATGGAATTCACCTGGCCGAGTGGAAGCAGCTCAAGGACTTGGATGGTCTGGTTCTCGCTGTTGCGCACAGGGAGTATGTGGAGATGAATGTCGCTGAGTTGTTAAGGCCGCTGCGTAGTCAAAACAACGGAGTGCTGATCGACGTCAAGAGTGTGTTGGATCCCGCTCGAATTCCACGCTCGCTGAAATACTGGCGGCTGTAAGTATGGCGTTCTTTCCGTGTCGGCGAACCAGGATGTGGGCGCTGAGGCGGGGATGGTTGTCAAGCGCCTGCGCTCTGCGAGTGCCTTAGCGGAAGAACTTCAGGTTTTAGCGTCTCGTCGCCGAACCGACTTACATGAACAATCGCCTTCGCGATACGAGTGTGAAGAAAATTCTGGTGACCGGGGGGGCTGGGTTTCTCGGCTCGCATTTGTGTGAACGATTACTGGAGGCAGGGCATGAAGTGCTCTGTGTGGACAATTATTTCACCGGTAGCAAACGGAATATCGAGCACCTGTTCGCGCACCCCCGATTTGAGGCGCTGCGGCATGATGTAACCTTTCCCCTCTATGTGGAGGTGGATGAGATTTATAATCTCGCTTGTCCCGCCTCACCCGTTCATTATCAGTTTGATCCCGTGCAGACGACTAAGACCAGCGTGCATGGGGCGATCAATATGCTGGGCTTGGCGAAGCGTGTAAAGGCGCGCATTCTTCAGGCGTCAACCTCCGAGGTGTATGGTGATCCCGAGGTGCATCCGCAGCCGGAGAGTTACTGGGGTAAGGTCAACCCCGTTGGGGTTCGAAGCTGTTACGACGAGGGCAAACGCTGTGCGGAAACGTTGTTTTTCGATTATTGGCGCCAGCACAAACTGAAGATCAAGGTGGCCAGAATATTCAATACGTACGGGCCGCGGATGCATCCCAACGACGGCCGCGTCGTGAGCAATTTTATCGTGCAGGCGCTCAAGGGTGAGCCGATCACCATTTACGGCGATGGGTCGCAAACCAGGAGTTTTTGCTACGTCGACGACTTGACCGACGGGTTGATTCGGCTGATGAACACGCCCGACGAGGTCACCGGTCCCGTGAACCTTGGAAATCCTGTTGAATTCACGATGCTCAATCTTTGTGAGCTCGTTGTCAAGCTTACAGGAAGTCATTCAAAGGTGTGTTTTGTGCCATTGCCTCCCGATGATCCTAAGCAGCGGCAGCCGGATATCTCGTTGGCCTCGAGCGCACTGAGTTGGAAGCCGGCAGTGTCGCTTGAAGAAGGTCTTAAGAAGACGATTGAGTATTTTCAGAAAATCTTGAAGTGAAAACGCCACGCCTCATCTCTCGTGGGCTGTCCTCCATCCATAACGGCTGTCATTAATTCCTGCCGGGCTCCCTTTCGCGCTTCTTCTGGACTTTTCCTTTGTGCCGATTTGAATCTGTAGTATAAAAGCTTGGAGGTACCTGCTACATAGTGGGTCTATAGGTGCACCGATATTCCAGGGAAAGGGCCGTTCTGTGATGCGCCGACAGCAAGTAGCATCTTTCGGCAGGTTTCCAGGGATTGCCACGATCGCTGGATTGTGTGTGCTCTCCGGTTGTGCCTTGTTTGTCTCACCGGATGCGAAGCGTGGCGATCAGCATCTGGCGGCGGGCCAATGGGAAGAGGCTAGTCTGGCATACAAACAGGCGCTCAAAGACGCCCCCTTTGACTCCTCCTTACAGAACAAATACATGCTTGCCCGGGAACGTGCGGCGGCGATGTACGAAGAACGCGGGCGGGCCTTGTTAAAGGATCGCCAGATCGATCTTGCCGTCGAACAATTCAAACAAGCGTTGGCGATGGATCCGTCTCGTGTGGAGTATCAGGCAAGCCTTGCCGAAGCGGTTCGCCTGAAGGAATCCCGAACGCAATATCGGGAAGCGGACCGTCTGGCTCAACTCGGGCGGACCGATGAGGCAATCGAGGGATTCACCCGCTCCGCTGAATTGGATCCGACGTTTCAGGCGCCGCTCGAAAGTATCAGCAGGATGGCGGAAGAGCAACAGGCCCTCCAGCGCGGGGATCGGTTCAAACAGCCTCTGACGCTCAAGTTCCGGAACGCAGGGCTGAAAGAAGTCTTAGAAGGGGTGGCCAAGGCCGGCGGGTTTACGCTGATCTTTGACAAAGACGTCAGGAATGATCCGATTTCCATCGCGATTCAAGATACGACCGTCGAGGATGCGCTGCAATTGGTGCTGAACAGCAACAGCCTCTTTTCTCAGAAAGTCTCTCCGGGCGTACTGATCGTCAGCCCGAATACCAAACAGAAACAGGAACAATATCAGGATCTGGTGATCCGGACCTTTTACCTGTCCAACGCCAAATCCAAAGACATGCTCGTGCTTCTGAAGACGATGCTGGATTCCAAGCGCATGCATGCCAATGAACAACTCAACACACTTGTGATTCGCGATCAGCCTGAGAAGATTCAGATGGCTGAACGGATTATCCTGGCCAACGACCGTCAAGAGGCCGAGGTGCTCTTCGACGTCGAAGTGCTGGAGGTCAACCGGACCATCAATCAGAACTACGGGTTGACGTATCCGAAACAGGTCGCGGCCGCCATGGCGCCCCTTCCGCCTCCCGCCGGCCTTATTGCCGGGACGCTGGCCCAGCAGTTCAGCGCCAGCCAGTTGTCGGATCTGGGCCCGGGGAACTATCTCTTCAAGCTTCCGACGAATGTTCAACTGGATTTCTTCAAACAGATTACAGAAGCGAAGACACTGGCTTCCCCCAAAATCCGGGTGGTGAATAACAAGAAGGCGGAAATCAATATCGGAGACAAGCAACCGATTCTGCTGTCCACGACCAATGTCCTTCCCGGTCAAGCGACGACTGGAGCGGTGCCGACTACCTCGACGGTCACCTCGATCGAGTTCCGGGATACCGGCGTCAAGCTGACCGTTGAGCCTTCGATCAAGCTGGGAAACGAGCTCGGGTTAAAAATGAAGATCGAAGTAGTTCGGCTGGGTGAGCAGGTGACCTTGCAGGCATCTCCTCCCATTACCCAGTTCAAGTTCGGTAACCGGTCCGCGGAGACGATGCTGAGTATCAAAGACGGCGAAACAATCATATTGGGCGGGCTCTTGCAGGAAGAAGACCGGAAAACTAGAGTGACGGTTCCCTGGATCGGCGATCTCCCCCTGATCGGAGATCTCATCAGCTCGTTCAGGACTGACCGGGTCACCACGGAAGTGATCTTAACGATCACGCCGCACATTGTGCAAAATATGACTCCCCCGGCGCTCAGTACGCAAACGTTCTGGTCTGGCACGGAGTCGACCTATGCGACGAGTCCGCTCTTTTCAGGCTCTGCGAACAGGGGAGGGACGTCGTTTAGAAATGGATTGGGAGAGAATTCCTTGTCGAGCAGCAGCAAAGGGGGGGGACTTGAGAACGCGAAATCCAGCCGCTTGTTCGAGCAGATGGCCGTTCCGGATCCGCTGCTGACTATCCGCCCGGAAGAGTCGGCCATTCGGTCAGGCAACGAGGTCAAGCTGGCAGTGATTGATGGGCGGATCGCGGTATCGGATCAGACCGTGTTCAGGCTCGAATACGACCCGAAGGTTCTACAATTCAAACGGCTTGGTGAGGCGGAAATGATTGGCGCGCCTGACGCCCGATCGGAGGACTCGGGGGGAGGGGCGGTCGGAACCATCTCCTTCCGGTTGATACATCCGACTCAGCGTGCTCCGCGCACCGCCAACGTCACGTTTATGGCCAAGGCTCCCGGCGTGTCTCCTGTTCGGGTCGAACTGGTCACTCCCGGCGGGGACAGTCAGGTGGCGGCGTCTCCAGTTGGGACTGGAATCGTGAGAGTGCGGTGAAGGAAGACGGACTCACGCTGCTTGAAATCCTGGTCACGATGACGATTGTGGTGATTCTGGCATCGGTGGCCATGCCGCTCAGCAAGGTGTCGACGAAGCGTGTGCAGGAAATTGAATTGCGCCAGCAACTTCGAGCGATCCGGAGTGCCATTGATCTGTTCAAGCTTGAGTGGAACCGGGATGGGGATGTCCTGATCGGCCCGGTGTGCCTCAAAAACAAGCTGACGTGCAAAGACGTGACGAGTCCGTATGGCTTTCCCAAGTCGCTCGATGTGCTGCTTGAAGTGAAATTGACCGGGGAAGAAGCCACAGTTCGTGGCACCACGGTGAGACGCTATTTGCGTACGATGCCGTTGGACCCATTGACCGGAAAGTCAGATTGGATTCTACGGTGTTACAAAGATCAGCCAAAGCCGTCCAGCTGGTGCGGCCAAGATGTCTATGATGTCATGACTCGAAGCGAGGCAGCTGCGCTTGATGGCACCAAATATCAGGATTGGTAGGGCGTGCAGCACGGACGAGGGCTTCACGCTGGTGGAGCTCATGATTGTGGTGGCGATCGTCGGCATCCTTGCCACGATCTCGATCCCGTCCTATCACACGTCATTGATTAAGGCGAGGGAGACCGTGTTGCGGCAGGATCTGTTTACCATGAGGGAAGTGCTCGACCAACATCGCGCCGATCAGGGAAAGTACCCTTCGTCGTTGGGTGCGCTGGTCGCAGCCGGATATCTGCGCATGGTTCCCAAGGACCCCTTTACCAATTCAACGAACACGTGGCAGGAAATATCCGATCCCACAGAGGGTGGTGTCTTCGACGTGTACTCCGGGTCAGACTTGGTCGGAACGAACGGGACTGCGTATAACCAATGGTGAGCATGCACGCAGAGCGCACTGGGTCGGGTTTCTTCAGGTGGCCTCAGGGGCGCGGGCTGGGGGAACTGAGGCGTGCCCTGTTTCTCGGGATGGTGGGGATTATGGCGGGATGGTCGGTGGCATGTAGCCCCTTGGAGCCGATCGACGAGCCGGGGATGTCCGACCTGCAATTGACCGTGGATACGCTCAAAACGGCGATTCGAGATTCGCAACGCACCATCGCCGAGTTACGCGCGGAAGTGGATTCTCGACGTCAGGAATTGGCTGAGTTGCACATCGCCCGGGCTCAGTTGGAGGGACGTGTCCGTGAAGCCGAGCGCCGGCTGAGCGAAGCCCGCTATGTCATCGAATTGCAGCGGGAAGAACTGGCCGGGTCACGCTCCGAGCGGGAACGAACGGCCAGAACCGGGGCGAGGCTGCGCGGTCAACTCACACAGCCGCAAAAGCAGATGGCAGCTCTGACCACGTCTGCTGGGGCAGGAACGGCCGGCACGTCTTCTCCAAAGGGACAGCGCACAGATCGGGTGTCTGCCGCGGGCGACCAGCCAGATTTGAATGAGGACAGCGAGGCTGCCGTTTCGACTCCGGCGGTTCATCGGCCCCCAAGAGCTATTCTCGACGAAGGGCCTCCGACGACAAACCCCGTGCGCATCTCGGTCAAGCGAGGCGATACCCTCTGGAGTATCGCGCAGCGGTATCAGATTCCGCTCAAGCGCTTAATGGCTATCAACGGGCTGGCCGACTCTCAGATCCAAGCAGGTCAAGCTCTCTGGCTGGCCGAATCTCCCGCCTCCAGCTTCCGATCGGACGAGGCGGCGGAGTAGTGCCCATTCATTTTCTGTAGCCGACTCAAGGTCCATCACTATGGCGGTATTCACCTACCGAGTTGCCAGGTCAGACGGTTCGACTATCAATGGCCACATCGAGGGTGACGAAGAATCCGTCGTGCGCGCAAAACTCGAATCGCAAGGGTTACTGGTATTTCAACTCCATCGCCGAGGGATGGGCGCCTCGGCGGCATCAGGCAAGTCATGGTCATGGGGCAGGCTTCCGCTGGGAGAGTTTTTGATCTTTAACCAAGAATTGCTGGCTCTCGTGAAGTCGGGTCTTCCGGTCCTGCGCGTCTGGGATCTGCTCATCGAGCGAGCGGGGCACGCAGGGTTTCAACAGGTGCTGCGCGACGTGCGGGAAAATATTCGAGGAGGCTCCTCGGCCTCCGATGCGCTGGCCAAACATCCGGCATATTTCCCGGAACTGTACGTGGCGACAGTCAAAACGGGCGAGCAGTCAGGGAATCTGGCCGAAGTACTTCAACGGTACGTCGGGTATCTCAAGCTCATGATTGGACTGCGCCAGAAGGTGATGAAGGCGCTGTCCTACCCGCTGTTCTTGATTCTTATCGGAATCGGCGTCATCGGCTTCCTGTTGACCTTTGTGATGCCGACCTTTGTATCGGTCTACGGAGAATCAGCGAAGACATTGCCATGGGCCACCCAAGCGCTGCTGGATGTTGTGAAACATGCGGAGAGCAGGCTGGTGCCTCTGGCATTGCTCCTGGTCGGTCTCGCTGTGGGCGCGCGCGCCTATTATGCGACGCCGGCAGGTCGTTTGGCCGTGGACCGGTTCATGCTGAAGGTTCCGCTGGTCGGATCCATTCTGGTCAAACATAATACGGTACAGTTGACCAGAACGTTAGGAACGATCCTCGCAAGCGGAATTCCCCTGGTCGATGCGTTGCAGAGCGCCAAGGGTGCTGTATCCAACCGATGGATTGCGAAGGGGATGGCGGGCGCGGTTCACGATATCCGCGAAGGGGTGACGCTGGCGGCAGCGGTGAACCGTCCGCAAGTACTGCCGAAACTGGCGGTTGAAATGTTGTCGGTTGGGGAAGAGACCGGTTCGCTCGATATCATGCTGCGGGACGTCGCAGAGTTTTACGAGGCCGATCTTGATACCAGGCTTACTCAACTGACGACGTGGATTGAGCCTGCGCTCTTATTGGTGATGGGAGTTCTGGTCGGTGGCATCGTCATCGTCATGTATCTGCCGGTGTTTCAGTTGGCAGGGACTGTCGGGTAGCAGAGGGGGGTGATGGCGGAGGTGATGACAAGAGACCTGTCAGCGATGGAGGCCGCCCATGGCGCGTAGTCTTGCCAGACCGTCACTCGGGGAGGTCCTGGTCAGCCAGGGACTCGTTCCAAAACACACCGTTGAGGAAACCCTTCGCCGTCTGGGCGGGGCGGCAGTCACATTAGGTCAAGTGTTACTGGGAGAGGGGCTTCTTTCGGAGGACCAGCTTGCCCGTGCACTGGCCGCCCAGCATGGCTTGCCGTATGATCCCTTGACGAGCTTTCAAGTCGATCCCCGCTACTACGAAACGATTTCCGTCAAGCTGATGCAACGATTTCCGTTCATCCCTATCGCCGAACGCGACGGGGTGTTGACCATCGCGGTGTCCGATCCGCACAACCTCCTCGGATTGGACGAATTGGAGATCCTGATCGGGAAGTCTCTGGAGCTGATCGTCAGTTCCAAGAGCGCGATCCTGGCCGCATTAGACCGCAGTGCAGGCTCGAGCCAAGCGCTCCGTGAACTCGAGGCTGAGTATCGGTCGGTGTTGGTGAAAGAAGATGAGCGCGGCGATCAGATCCTCACAATCGATCACGCCGCAGAGGACCAAAGCCCCGCCGTCAAACTGCTGGACTCCATTTTACTGAGCGCCATGCAGCGCCGTGCGAGCGACATCCACATCGAGGCCGCCGACCGGTCGACCAGTGTCAAGTTTCGCGTCGACGGTATTCTCGTGCAGGCGATGGAACCGCTGGATATCCGCCTGCATGCGCCGCTTGTGTCCCGCCTCAAGGTGATAGCCGAACTGGATATTGCGGAACGCCGTGTGCCGCAGGACGGCAGTTTTCGCATGCGACTGGATCGAAAGGTGGTGGACTTCCGTGTCTCTATCCTGCCGAGCGTGTTCGGCGAATCGGTGGTCATCAGAATCTTGGATCGAGAGTCCATCACAACCGGTGTATCGGCGTTGCGGCTCGACCGGTTGGGATTCAATCTGGAGGACCTGAAACGGTTCCGGCGGGCCATCACCCGCCCCTACGGCATGATCCTGGTCACCGGCCCGACAGGAAGTGGAAAGACCACCACCTTGTATGCCGCGATTTCCGAAATGAACACGCTCGAAGATAAGCTGATTACCATTGAGGATCCGGTCGAGTATCAATTCGCGGGCGTGGTGCAGATTCCGGTCAACGAGAAAAAAGGGCTGACGTTTGCGAGAGGGCTGCGGTCTATTCTTCGTCATGATCCGGACAAGATCATGGTCGGCGAAATCCGGGATTCCGAAACGGCTCAGATTGCCATTCAATCTGCGCTCACCGGCCACCTGGTGTTGACGACCGTCCATGCCAACAACGTGTTCGACGTGATCGGACGATTTGCATCGATGGGGATTGACGCCTACAACTTTCTGGCTGCGCTTAACTGTGTGCTGGCGCAGCGGCTGGTCCGCATTCTGTGTCCGGCCTGCCGTACGCCGGTGAGGGTCGAGCAGGCCGTCATCGAAGAGTCAGGGTTGGATTACGCGCAGTATAAGGACACGGTGTTCTACGAGGGGAAAGGCTGTCCCCAGTGTCTGGGGACCGGGTTCCGAGGGCGGAAGTGCATCACCGAATTCCTCGATCTGACCGATGAGATCAAGGAAATGATCCTGGCGGAGCGGCCCCTGTCGGAAATCCGGTATCGCGCAGTGACCGAGGGTATGATTACGCTGCGGCAATCGGCGCTCAAGAAAGTGTTGAACGGAGAGACGTCATTGCGGGAGATCAACCGCGTGACGTTTAGTGAGGAAGGATGAGCGATGTGGGAATGGGCCTGTAACAAACCGCAGCGGTGCCTCAAAGTGGGGATAGATGCTGCGGCCTGGGTGGAAACGGAGCTGGACTGGCGGGGAAGAAAGCGGTACCGGTGTGTGGTATCCCCGCTACAGGATGGCCTCGTGAAACCCTCTCCCGCAGAGGATAATCTCTCGGATATTCCGGCTCTGGAAGGGCGCATTCGTGCGCTGACCGGGCAGGGGGCTGAATCGCATCAGCGCGGGCACTCGGTGTTTTCCGATCTGCCGCGGCGCATCACGTTGCTCCTTCCTGATGCCGCCGCACGCACGGTGGTGTTGCAGCTCGATCAGCTGCCTGCGGATCGGGCAGAACGCGAAGCCTTGATTCGATGGCGCTTGGGACAGGAGCAGCTGTTGTCACTGGCCGGAGCGAAACTGGTGTGGCAGGCGTTTCCGGCCGTGTCGGGACACAGAGGGCGGGCCCATACCGTGCTGGCCGTGTCGATTCAGGAATCGGTGTTGCAGCAGTATGAATCGGTCTGTGAATCGGCGGGTTTGATTCCGCACGAGGTCGGGATCACGAGTTTGCGGCTGTTCAATCTCTGGAGAAAGGTGGCCGGCCGGTTAAGCAGGCGAAAGGCTGATTTTCTCTGGGCCACCGTCGCGGACCGGGCATTGACGACGATGGTGTTCCAGCAAGGACGATTGCTGTTTTACCGGTGTAAGCTCTTAGGAGGCGAATCCGCGACATCCATGGCAACGGCGGATCCGTTGGATAAGGTCATCGAGGAATGCGGGGCCTCCTTGGAGGTCTGCCAACAACGGCATCCCGACTTAGCCGTCACGGATGCGGTGTTGTGCGGTGACGGAGAGGTGGCAGCACTCAAAGCCAGGGTCGAGACCAGCCTCGGTCTCTCCGTCGAGCGAATGGACTGGGGAGTGATCGACGCGCTCGGCTTGGCGGCAAGAGGAAGCCAGCGGGGCGTCGCCTCACTGGCGGCGATGGCAGGAATATGATGAATCGGAACGCCGCACCATTTTCGATCGGGCGCTTGGCCTCCGCCATGATCCGTATTCCGCTCTTGGGCAGGAGCCGAGATGAGTTTCACATCAACCTCAGCAGCCGGTATCGGCCAGCGATGGCCCCGATTCGTGCCGTCCTGGTGCTGGGCTGTGTGTTCCTGGTGCTGGGCATTCTGTGGAGCATCGGCCAGACGGGTTTGGGATATCGGGAGGCGCGAACCATTTCAGCGGAGCTCGATCGGATCCGCCAGCAAGACACACAGTTGATCGCCGATGCCCGGCAAGCGGGGATCGACTTATCCGAAGGGGTGTTGCAGGGCTTGCCGGCCGAAGTCGGTTTAGCCAACCTGCTGATCGAAAAGCGAGCATTTTCCTGGACGAAGTTTTTGACCGGATTGGAACAGGTCATTCCTCCGAGACTCGTGCTGAGCAGTGTGCGGCTGGAGCAGGGCGGAACCATGGTCCATCTGTTAGGAAGCGCGGTCAGTTTGGAAGACATCACCTCTTTCACGGTGGGACTGCAAGATCATCCGACGTTCAAGGATCCGGTGCTGGCACAGCACCGGATCGGAACGAATGGATTGGTGGAGTTCGATGTGACCCTCCGTTATAGCCAGGCAGGATTATGACGTCGATGCGGGACCGGTTGGTCATGCTGTTGCAACAGCCGTTTGCGCCGGTGGTGCCGTGGGTCGGCATCGCACTGGGGTTGCTGTTGGTCTTGCTCGTGGTGCGGGACGTCGGTGTCGCGGGAGCCGCGTCCGAGCTGGAACGGGTGGAGAAGGAACGGGTCGCGGCGCGGCAGCTGCTGATGCGGCATCGGGAGGCGAGAAAAGCGAAAACAGATCTCGCGCAGGTATGGGCGATGTTACCGGCGGAACGGGATTTTTCTCCGCTGGCGTTGGGGATTTCGGAGGAAGCGAAGCGGGATCGCGTTAACTTACCGGCCTTGTCCTACAGGACCGAGCCGACCACCGTGGCGAATACCAGCAAGGGGTTATTGCAAGGCTCAATGAGCGGGCGGTACGAGGACCTGCGCCGGTTCATCTATGATTTGGAAACTGCCGAGGAGTTCTTGCTTATCGAAGACATTGAACTCGCCCGGTCCAGTGCGGCTCAAGGACAGACGCTCACCTTCAATATCAAGATCGCCACCTATCTTCGGGCGGATGCGCCGGTGCTTGTCGGGCAAGAGACCAGCCGATGACGATGGATGCCAAACAGAAATCGATTGCCGCCGCCGTCTTACTCCTGGCATGGGCAGGCCTCGCGGTTTGGCAATGGGGGACGTGGAAAGAGCCGCGTCGGGTTCCCTTGACGAATATCACGGGTCCCGTCGCTGCCGCTCGTGCCGTCAAGCACACAGGCAACGGGTTGCACGTCAATCTAGAACGGCTCACATCGGCTCGCGACCAACAGCAGATGTCGTTTGCGACGCTTCGCAACATCTTTGCGTTGCCGAGCCAGGACGGGACGCTGCCGAATCCAGCCGATACGCCGGCGGCCACGCAGCCGGACCTGACGCCGGCCCAGGCCCTGCTGCAACAAGCGGTGTCGACCGAACTGGCGCAATACAAGTACCTGGGTTTTGTCCGGATGGGCGAACGCTCCCAGCAACGCAAGCCCATCGCCGTGCTCAGCAAGAATGAAGAGGTGGTCATCGGGAAAGTCGGAGACCGAGTAGAGGACCATGTGGTGCTCACGGCGGTGACCCCCGAGAGTGTCACGATCCGAGACACCGGTACCGGCGTCGACCAGACCCTGCCATTGTCCGAAGAGCCGCCTGCGCAGCAGTGATCGGTCTCTATGGGAATTCGTCCAACATCGTTGGCACAAGAGCAGCGGGGCTTTTCGTACCTCATGCTGATGATCGCCGTCGTGGTGATGGGTATCGCCATGTCGGTGGCGGTCCGGCAATGGACCGTGATGGTGCAGCGGGAGTTGGAAGCGGATCTCTTGGCCAAGGGCCTCGAAATTCAGAACGCCTTGGCGCTGTATTCAGCGAGTATGAAAGCGGGGCGAGTCATGCCCGGTGAGGTGTACCCCCAGACACTGGTCGATCTGACCAGGCTGCCGAAGCCCTTTCTCAGAAAAGTTTACAATGATCCGATCGGACGCGGGGAGTGGGAGGTGGTGCGTGCGCCCACCGGCGGCATTATGGGAGTGCGTAGCAAAAGTAGAAGTAAGCCGATCCGGCAACAGAACTTTCCGCTCGTGGTTCGCCATTTTCAAGGAAAGCCCACCTATTACGACTGGGTGTTCCAACATCCGAGCCCATCCGCGACGGTGGTAAATCCCCTGGGGATACGGCCTCAGACCGGTTTCCCGGGACCGCCTGTTTCTCCGGGCGCACCGGGCCCACCCATATCGCCCGTCAACGGTATGTCCGGGCCTTCAGGGGCTCCTCCAATTCCCACACCATAAGCTCCCGTCGCCTTGACCCTCTGGAGAGGGGCGGGGTATGCTTTGCGCCCGGCACGTCGTTCGATACGAAAGACGAGGTTGTGAGAGGCCGATGGACAAATCTGTCATGGAAACAGAGCCGCAAGAGCCTGAAGAGCCGGAATCGGCGGTCGTACCGATTCCGGAGTATGTCAAGGATCTGGTCACCAAAGCCAAACGGGCTTCGGGGAAGCTGGCATCCTTCTCCACAGCGGTGAAGAATCAGGCGCTGCTGGCCATGGCCGAAGCGCTCGAAGCCAGGACGGATGAATTGCTGGAGGCGAACCAACGTGATCTCGATGCGTTCGGCTCTTCGCCGGCTAAGAAGGCCATGGCGGATCGGCTACGGCTCACGGACAAGCGGATCGCCGAGATGGCAGCCGGTATCCGCGAAGTGGCGAAGCTGCCCGATCCCATCGGCCAGACCCCCGCGATGTGGACGAGACCGAACGGGATGCAGGTGGGGCGTGTGCGCGTGCCCATCGGCGTGGTGGGCATCATCTACGAGTCGCGCCCCAACGTGACAGCGGATTCAGCAGCCCTGTGTCTCAAGTCGGGGAACGTGTGTGTCCTGCGCGGCGGCAGTGAAGCGATCCATTCCAATACCGCGATCGCGGCCGTACTATCTGACGCGGCGGAAAAGGCCGGTGTGCCGGCCGGGGCGATCACCTTTGTGGACCGGCCGGATCGTGAGGTGGTGCCGGTGTTACTCAAGCAGGATCGGTATATCGATTTGATCATTCCTCGCGGCGGGGAATCGCTCATGAAGTTGATTGCGGAACACTCGACCATTCCCGTCGTCAAGCACGATGCGGGTGTGTGCCATGTCTACGTCGATGTTTCAGCTGATCCGGCCATGGCCGAAGCGATTTGTGTGAATGCCAAGGCGCAGCGGCCGTCGACCTGCAACGCAATGGAGACATTGCTGATTCACCAATCCATCGCAAGGACGTTGCTGCCGAAGCTGGGGGCGAGTCTGTCGGCCGCCCATGTCGAAATTCGCGGATGCCCCAAAACCTGCCAATTGATACCCGAGGCGAAACCCGCCACCGAACAGGATTACGGCAAGGAGTTTCTCGATCTGGTGCTGGCAGTCAAGGTCGTGAAGAATATGGACGAGGCGATGGAACACATCGATCAGTACGGCTCGCGTCATACGGAAGCCATCGTGACGTCGGACTACGGCCGGTCGATGCGGTTTCTCAAGGAGGTGGATGCCAGCGCGGTGCTGGTCAATGCCTCCACCCGGCTCAATGACGGCTATCAGTTCGGCCTCGGCGCGGAGATCGGTATCAGCACGTCTCGGATTCATGCGCGCGGTCCGATGGGCCTCGAAGAGCTGACCTGCTTCAAGTTCATCGTCTTGGGGAGCGGACAGCTCCGCCAGTAAATGTCCTCCGACCCGGTCACGTTCGCCCTGCAGACTCCAGGCCACCTTTCCTTTCCATCCACGCAAGCCTTCGCGAAGCGGTTCGAGGAGAGCGGAGGATATGTCGCCACCGGCGCAACGGGGCATCTCGTGTTCTACCGGCCCGACGGCCGGCGGGTGCTTGCCACCGACCCCGGTGGTCATCCGTTGCACGAGTGTGATTGGCAATCTGACCCCGACGGGACCGTGTCACTTGCAAGGGCGCGGGTCCGCCTCGACTGGGGGCAATGGATCGGGCTGAAGCCGGACGGGCTGGTGAACGAAACCAGGCTGAATCTGGCAACGCGCCCCGGGTGGCAGAGAATCACTCCAGATGATTT